>NZ_JBGQOF010000016.1:0-114007 GCF_052113665.1 Flavobacterium sp. W22_SRS_FK3
GTTGACTACGCTTTACATATTTTATTTGATCTTCCATAACGATGCTTTTTGTGTATCGCTATTTCAGGACTAGACATAAAAATTAAATTAGAAGCCTTACTATTTTAGTGAGGCTTTTTTTGTTTCAATATTAAAACTGTTTAATTATTTTATTATTTCATAATTATTGAAAAAGGAACAATTTAAATTTAAATAATCGTCTCTTTTTTGTAAATAAATTGGTTTTAACTCTTTCATTTTATATATTTAACTCACAAAAGTAAATGATAATGTTAAATTAGTAAATTTTAATTGTAGGTTTATACTTCTTTATATAAGTATTTTAATATTTTCAATGTTTTAAATCAATTTCTAATAATTTAATAACATCATAAATATTAAATTTTAAAAAACAGGAGTTTTTAAAACCTCCTTGCAATTAGACTTTATTTGAATAAAATCCCTCACTTTTTGTATAGGGAGTTCATCTCTGAAATTATTTACACCAAAAAAACTAACCACAATGAAAAGCCAAATCAAAACCTTAAAAACCTACGATGATCATAAACTTTGGAATAAACTTAGGGCAGGAGATGAAAAGTCGTTTTCATTGCTTTTCGAAAAGTATTATGGAGATTTAATAAGTTACGGAAACTCTTTTTCACCATTTGCCGAAAAAGTTCAGGATTGTGTTCAGGATGTTTTTGCTGATATTTGGTTATACCGAGAGACTTTGAAAACTCCCGATGTTGTCAAAGCGTATCTGTTATCTAGTGTAAGAAAAAGAATTGCCCGTTTATATGAACGTGATCATATTTTTAGAAAAATTTCGACTACAGACTGTATAGAATTTCTATTTGATTTTTCAGTAGAGCATGAACTTATAGATGATGAAGCTACCGCTGAACGTGTTTTACATTTAAATAATTTAATTAATAATTTGCCTGCACGTCAAAAAGAAGCGCTGTTTCTCAGATACAATCAAGGTTTATCAGTAGATCAGATTGCAGAAATGTTAGAGGTTAATTATCAGTCTGCCAGTAATTTAATTCATCGAGGATTACTTACCCTTCGTAAAGAATGGAAGGTTGGTTTCTCTATAATTTATTTGGTTTCTTCAACAGTTCTTTAATTTACGTTAAAAAAAAATAAAAAAAATCATAAATTGATGAGTATATAATAAGAAAGCTGTCCTCTATGTTTTTGTAACCTCATTATTAGATGCAAAAACGTAATAATTATACCGAAATTGAAGATTTTTTAGATGATAAATCTTTTCAGTTATGGATTCTATCCAAAATTGACGAACAAGGCTGGGAAGAATGGACTTTAGAAAATCGCCAACGTGCAAAACTGGTTCAGGATGCCCGACTTTTATTACTGGCAATGAAAGTGCCTGTAAATAATATTTCTTCCTCTGAATTAAATACCGCATTACAATCTACATGGATTAAGATTGAAGAAAAGGAAAGTACCAAAAAAGGGAATCAAATTTATCCTATTAAATACTTAAGACAATACTGGATTGGAATTGCCGCTACTTTATTTTTTGCTTTTTTATCGGTTTGGGTTTACCATTATCAATATAATATAAATCATACAGTTGTTACTTATAACGAACTTATTGAAGATAATAGTGAAGGACTTGTTGAACAGACAAATAATTCAAACAAACCACAAATAATTACTTTATCTGATGGTAGTTCTGTTTTATTACAGCCCAATAGTAAATTAAGTTATCCGAAAATTTTTATCGGAAACGAAAGAAAGGTTTATTTATCAGGTGAAGGTTTTTTTGAAATTAGTAAGAATCCTAAAAGGCCTTTTCTGGTTTATGCTAACGAAATTATTACAAAAGTTGTTGGTACAAGTTTTAGAGTTAGAGCTTATTCTGATCAACCAAATGTAGAAGTCCTTGTCCGTACGGGTAAAGTAAAGGTGATTTCGAACGAATTGGTTGGAAATTCAAAAGAAGAAATTGTCCTATTACCTAACCAAGCTTTACGTTTTTTAAGAAGTAATTTACACTTTAATAAAATAACTAATATTACGGAAGATAAAATATTGGTGAGCAGCGTTGGTAATATTGAACAACTAAGTTTTGAATTTACCGATATTCCTGTAGCTCAGATTTTTAAAACAATAGAACAAGCATATCTCGTTGATATTGATTTCCCTAAAGATAAATTAAAAGATTGTCATTTAACTACTTCATTAAGTGATCAGCCATTATCAGAGAAACTTAAAATTATTTGCAAAAGCATTGGTAATGAAACAAGTTTTGAAATGAATGGAAATCAAATTGTTATAACATCACAAGGTTGCAATTAAGGTACTGATAACCAAATTCAAATAATATAAATAAAATACAATTTGTTGCCTATGTGAAAAAAAATAAAAAAAAGTGCCGAAATGCTGTAACATATTCGACACTCATAAAATTAAATAACTCTCTGTAAAGATTTATTTATTGCGTTTCTCAAATACCCTTGAACAGTATTAATCAAAACAAACCAAAATTATGAAAAAACCAGTTGTTAAACAACGATTACTCCATCGAATCATGAAAATAACGCTATTTCAGTTCGCCTTAGCATTTGTGTTTTCTAGCGTTACCATGGCAAGCAGCGTGAATGGACAAAGAAAATTAGATACAAAAGTTACCATAGCAGTAGAGAATTTAAGTTTAGATAATACGTTGTCTAAACTTGAAAAATCTGCGCATGTGAAATTTTCATACAATTCAAGATTACCACAGCTAAACCAAAAAGTTAGTATTGAGGCTAATCAGGAAACTTTAGAAAGTATACTTAACCGTATTTTGAAACCATTTAATATTACTTATTCAGAAATAAGTAATCAGATTGTTTTGCAGAAAAGCAAATTAGATGGTTTTAGTAGTGATGAATCTCATAATTCATTATTCGAAATTTTATCTGCAGGACCTATCATTAAAGGAAAAGTTACAGATCCGTCTGGAGTCCCGCTTCCTGGAGCTACAGTATTGGTTAAAGGAACTAAAATAGCTGTTTTAACTGATTTTGACGGAAATTTTTCTATTGAAATGCCAGCTACTAGTAATCAGTTAGTAATTTCTTATATTGGAATGGAAACTAAAGAAATTGGAATAGAAAATACTACACCAGTTGTTGTTTTAAATGAAGTAGGACAGAATCTAAAAGAAGTAGTGATTACTACTGGATATGAAAAAACGTCAAAAAGAACTTTTACCGGAGCAGTAAGTAAAATATCAGCAGCAGAACTAAAAGTTGATGGTGTTGTGGATGTAAGCAGAATGATTGAAGGAAAAGCGGCTGGGGTTACTGTACAAAATATTACAGGAACTTTTGGTACTGCTCCTAAAATTACAGTACGTGGCTCTTCTTCTATCTTTGGAGACACTAAGCCATTATGGGTAATTGATGGTGTAGTTCAGGAAGATATCATTAATATTTCGTTTGCAGATTTAGCTTCCGGAAATTCAGAAACGCTTTTAAGTTCTTCGATTGCGGGTTTAAATGCTAACGATGTTCAGAGTATCGAAATTCTGAAAGATGCATCGGCTACTTCAATTTACGGATCAAGATCTTTAAATGGAGTTGTAGTAGTTACCACAAAACAAGGGCGTAGAGATGCACCTTTAAAAGTAACTTATTCTGTAGAAAATTCAATGAGAACTGTACCAAGTTATACTCAATATGATATTCTAAATTCTCAGGAATCCATGAGTATTTTGAAAGAAATGGAACAAAAAGGGTTTCTTGATGTACCATCAACATTACAAGGCAGAACTGGAGGAGTTTATAATATTTTAAGTAAAGCGATTAATACTTATGTGCCAGAAACAGATAGTTATTTGGTAAATAATGATCCTTTAAGCCGAAACAATTTTTTAAGAAAATACGAATTAGCAAATACAGATTGGTTCAAAGTTTTGTTTAGACCTTCAATTACTCAAACTCACTCTTTAAGTTTTTCCGGGGGTGGAAAAAATAATACATTTTATGCTTCGTTGGGTTATTATACAGATCCGGGATGGACTATCGCTGACGACGTAAAACAATTATCATCAAATATAAAAGGAACGTTTTTTATAAATGATAAATTATCTGTTACCTTATCTACAATGGCTTCTGTGCGTGATCAAACTGCTCCGGGAAGTTACGAAAGTAAAAAAGATGTTGTGTTTGGTAATGTTACAAGAGATTTTGATATTAATCCTTTCAACTATGTTTTAAATACAAGTAGAACACTCAGACCTTATGATGAAAATAGAAATTTGGAATATAGTAGAAATAACTGGGCTCCTTTTAACATTGTAAATGAATTGCAAAATAATGTTTTAGAAATTGATGTAAAAGACATGCGTTTCCAATTGGATGTAGATTATAAAATAAATAAACATTTAACATATAACTTAACCGGTTCTGCTCGTTATGCAAATACTTCAAGACAACACAAAATTTATGAAAATTCAAATGTTGTTGAGGCTTACAAAGCAGGGACTGAATACGGAGTAGAAGGTGTAAATGCTACAGTTAGAAATGCTAACGTATTTTTATATACTGATCCGGATGATTTAACGGCTCAACCCATTTCTGTACTACCAAATGGTGGGTTTTTAAGAAAGTTTACAAATGAATTGACTTCTTATAATATTAGAAATAGTGTGAATTATAGAAATACTTTCAATGAGAAACATGAAGTTGAAGGTTTCTTCGGTACTGAGTTACGTTCATTAGACAGAAGCAGCGATAATTTTACTGCTGCGGGAATACAGTATGACAGAGGACTTACCGCTTTTACTGACCCAAGAATCATAGAAAAAATTATCAACGAAGGAAGCTCATATTATGGCTTTAACGAAGAGAGAGAACGAACTGTAGGCTTCTTTGGAAAAGTAGGCTATACCTATGATCGTCGTTACACAGGATCAATTACGGGGCGTTATGACGGATCAAACAGACAAGGAAATAGTGGTTCTGGAAGATGGTTACCAACTTATACTTTTAGTGGTAAATGGAATGTTACTGAGGAGAAATTCATGCAAAATTTAAAAGTCATAAATAATTTGGCATTTAGAGGTTCTTACGGTCTTACAGCAACTGCAGGTCCTGCAACAAACTCTTTGGCAATTTACAAAAGTTATATCACAGACCGTTTAGCTATTTCTGACAGAGAAACAGGGATCGATATTGATGAGCTACAAAACTCTGATTTGACTTGGGAAAAGCAATTTGAAACAAACTTTGGTGTTGATTTAGGAATGTTTAATAATAGAATTCAATTTGTATCAGATATCTACAGTCGTAAAGCATTTGATTTGGTTGATTATGTTGTGACTTCAGGTATTGGTGGGCAAAGCATCAAACAAGGGAACAATGCTAACATGGAAACAAAAGGTCTTGAAATTGGATTTACTACTCAAAACATTGTGACAAATAATTTTAAATGGTCTTCAACACTGAATTTCTCTGTATATGATCAAAAGATTACTAAGTTAGAAAATCAGCCATCAGCATTTGATTTAATTGATGCTAATGGTGGAAATACAGTTGGACATCCTAGAAATTCATTGTATTCATATCAGTTTACAGGTTTAAATAATCAGGGTTTACCAACTTTTATTCAAAAAGAAGATGAAACAGATAACGTTACCGGAGCTAATTTTCAGGATACAGAAAATGTTACTGATTATTTGAAATATGAAGGTTCTATCGAGCCTAATAAATCGATTGGTTTTGCAAATACATTTAGTTACAAAAATTGGTCTTTATATGTATTTGTTGTTGGTTCTGGAGGGAATAAAGTACGTTTGAATCAGGCCTATGATAGCCAATATGATGATTTAACTGTATTTACAAAAGATTTTACAAACCGTTGGATCAACCCTGGTGATGAAGCATTTACGAATGTTCCGGTTATTGCAGATAAAAGATTAGTTCAAAATTACGGAACACAGGATCAATTGCAAATTGCTTATAACACCTATAATTATTCTGACGTAAGAATTGCAGATGGTGATTTTGTAAGACTAAAAAATGTATCCTTAAGTTGGGAGTTTCCTAAAGAGTTCAAAAGAAAATTAGGTGTAAGCACTTTTTCTCTTAAAGCATCAACGGTAAATCCATGGTTGATTTATTCTGACAAAAAGTTGAACGGACAAGATCCTGAATTCCGTAATACTGGTGGTGTTGCTCTTCCTGTAACAACACAATACACTTTTGCAATAAACCTTTCATTTTAATATACTGATTATGAAAAATATAAAAATAGCCTTATCTCTGTTGGTACTTTTAGGTATTAGTAGTTGCGATGATTTTCTTTCTGAAGTACCTGATAATAGAACCCAAATTGATACTCCTGATAAAATTAAGGAGTTATTAGTTAATGCATATCCCTTAGCTTCTTACATGGATTTGGCAGAAACAATGTCTGACAATGTTGGAGATGCAGAATTAAGTTCGGTATCTCGTAAAAACCAGCAGAGTTACAACTGGGAAATGCAAACTGAAATAGATATTGATACTGAAGCTAACTATTGGAATGCCTGCTACAGAGCAATCGCCCATGCTAACCAGGCACTACAATCTATTGAGCAATTAGGAAATCCAGCAAGTTTAAATTCTCAAAAAGGAGAAGCACTGATGGCCAGAGCCTACGCACATTTTATGCTGGTAACATTTTGGTCTAATCGCTACAACCCAGCCACAGCAGATACAGATTTAGGAATACCTTATGTAAAAGTTCCTGAAACAGAATTGCTTAAAAATTACAAAAGAAATACTGTTAAAGAAGTTTTTGATTTTATTGAAAATGATTTAGAAGAAGGCTTAGGACTAGTAACTAATGACTACAGCGAACCTAAATTTCACTTTAATAAAGAAGCTTCTAAAGCATTTGCAAGTCGTTTTTATTTGATAAAAGGAGATTGGGATAAAGTACTTGAAGTTTCTGAAGGATTGGGTTCTAAACCTGTAGGAAAATTAAAAGATTACGTAACTTTATCTGGTTTAGCTCCGGATATTCAGTTTATTGAATATGGTAAATCGTCGTATAGTACAAATTTACTAATAGCTTCTCCAAACTCGCTAATTGGCAGATCTGCCAGTTCTAGTAATTTTTACTTAACATCGGATAAGCAAGCAGAACTTTTTAGTTCTGCAACTAATCCATTTAATAAAACTTATTTGTTTAAATTTTATTCTTACAACAGTAGCAGAACATTGTTTACGCCTAAGTTTGAGGAGTATTTTAAATATACAAATATTAGTGCAGGAATAGGTGAAGCCTACTGTGGAATTGTTCTTTTGTCAAATGATGAGTTTTATTTAAACAGAATTGAAGCTCTTATAATGAAAGATAGGATTGCAGAAGCAAATACGGAGCTAGAGTATTTTATTGGTACAAGAACAACCTCTTATAATGCAACAACCGATAAGCTTACAGAGGCAAAAATTGTAAGTATGTACCCTGTAATTGCTGATGAATTAACACCTTTTTACACTATGACAGCTTTGCAAACTTCTTATGTAAAGGCAGTTGCTCAGGCAAGAAGAAGAGATTTTGTTCATGAAGGATTAAGATGGCTAGATGTAAAACGTTTTAATATTGTTGTAAATCACACAACTTTTGGTTTACCGGTAAATACTTTGGTAAAAGACGATAAGCGTAGAGCATTACAAATCCCTCTTTCTGCATCCAATTACGGTGTAGAAAAAAACCCTAGGTAAATTTTAATTTTTAATTTTAATTATGATGAAAATATTAAAACAATATAAAGTATTAGCTTTGGTTGCAGGGGTTTTATCTTTTGCATCTTGTGCTCATGAAGATACCCTTGGAGAGAGTCAGTTAGATTATACCCAAGCCGAAAAAAGCGAGTTAGACAATTGGATTGATGCTAATTATTTGAATCCTTACAATATTAATGCACAATACAAGTGGAATCAGAATACGGTAGATAATAACCGTTTTTTATTTCCTCCAATGGTTGATAAAGTGCAACCCGCTTTAGATGTGGTAAAGAAAATTTGGATAGACAGTTATACAACAGTTGGAGGTTATGATTTTGTAAAGAAAGTTGCTCCAAGAGAAATTGTATTGGTTGGGGGCGTAAATTCTAATACAAACGGAACCAGAACTTTAGGGATTGCAGATTCCGGACAAAGAATTACATTATTTGAAGTAGATTATTTAAACAAAAAAAATCGGGCAAATGTTACTGAGTTTATTCATACCATACAACATGAGTACGTACATATACTAAATCAGAACAAACCTTTTGACGAAGAGGCCTGGCAAAAAATTACGCCAGGAGGTTATACAGGAACGTGGCATCTGGAGGTGCTTGCAACTTCAAGAAGTTTGGGTTTTATAACCAATTACGCCAGAAATAATGTTATTGAAGATTTTGCAGAAACAGCCTCTACTATTTTATCAAGTACAAAAGCAGAGTATGCGGCTATTTTAGCCAGTATGCCTGCAGACGGAAGAGCAAAATTAAAGCAAAAAGAAGCTATTGTAGTGCAATATTATAAAGATGCATTTAATATGGATTTCTATGCTTTAAGAGATGAAGCTGAGAAAAATACAAATGAGGTTGTAAATAATTAATTTTCGTCACTATATAATTTAATAGATAATATTATGAAACTAAAAAACATATTTAAGTACCTCATGCTGGCATTTTTGACACTGTATTTAGGTTCTTGCAGTAATAATACCGATGCAGATCAATTGTTCGATCAAACTCCTACTGAGCGATTAAATGCTCAAAAAAGTGAGCTTAATGATGCTTTGCTTGCATCAGAGAATGGGTGGAAAGCGGTCTATTTTACAGATGATACTCAATTAGGAGGATATACCCATTTGTTTAAATTTTTGCCTGGTAATAAAGTTGAAATGGCATCAGATTTTGATGATGATACAGAAAAGTATACCAGTGACTATAATGTAGTTTTAGGTAGTACTGTAAGTTTATTGTTTGATACTTATAACAGAATTCACCTTTTATCAGATTCGAACAGTTATCCAACAACGGCTCTAAGAGGGAAAGGTTATTTAGGGGATTTTCAGTTTCTGTATTATGGTCAGGAAAATGGAGATATCCTTTTTAAAAGTAACAGATTGGTTAGAGAAGTTCGTTTTGTGAAAGCGACAGCTCAGGATTGGGTAGATTTAGCAGAGAATTTAGAAACAGAAAAAAATGTAATTGGTTCATCATCTCGTCCTCTTTTTAGATTTTTAGAAACGAACGATGGTACTACAGTTAAAAAATATGATTTTTCTTTTTCATCAGCTACCAGATTTTCAAATTCAAGTGCTATAGATGATTCTGGCGAGGTTATCAGTATGGGAGTTGGATATACACCAACCGGAATTGTTGTTAGTCCGGCTGTAGAAGTTAAAGGTCAAAAACTAACTAATTTTATATATAATGATGCTGATGGAAGTTTTACAGCAACTGGAACAGGCGGAGTAACAGCAACTATAAAATATTCGAATGAACCTCTTGTTTTAACTGACGATTATAAACTTCTTTTAGAAGGAAATCCTCAAATGGTGTTTGGTTATATAGATGCAAATTTATACACAGCACCTTCAACATCAAGTTATGCTAAATCATTAATAGATAAAGTAAATGCTACTTTACCAGCTACTCAAAAACTTGCCAGAATTCAGTTTTACTTTAATACTGCTTTAAATGGAAGTTATATTGAGTATAGATTTAATGGAGGTAAAGCTTCTATATATCATTTTATAATTACTAGTGAAGATGCTACTAAGAAAACTTTAATTCTGTCGAATGACGGATGGACGGTAGCTGCTGCCTCAAGAGCATTTTTAAATGAGTTAGATGCTGAATTAACAAATCCTCAGGGGTTGTATGTTAAAAAGGAGGCATTCAGAATAACCTATACTAATACTGTTTACACATTTACAAGTGCAGCAAGTAACTTTAGAATAACTACGTATCAACTTTAGTTTTAGTTTTAGTTTGGTTTTAGTTTTAGTTGAAAAGCAGCTCAATTTGGGCTGCTTTTTTGTATCTAAAACATTTATTTTGAATTAAAAAGATGTTAATATAATCAATTCAATAAAATAATTACTATTTTTGCAGCCGTTATCACGAATCTCGCAAAGAGATAGCAACCTGCAAAACAAGCAAGGTGCTAAAACGATAAGCCAAATCCTTTGGAAAAAATGTTGTCTATCATTTTATTATCCAAATTTTTCTTATCGTCGTAAACGTTTCATTTATAAACTATTTTATGACAAAAAATTTAAGAGCAAAAGGAAATGCCTTTGCATTACTACCACTATTAATTTTCATCTTTATTTTTTTAGGATCAGGGATCTTTTTAAAAGATTTCTATGCATTACCATCTCCAGTTGCTGTTTTGGTAGGCATTATTGCTGCTTTTTTGTTATTTAAAGAATCAGCTGAAGAAAAAACAAAAACGTTTATTTCAGGTTGTGGAGAAAGCAAAATAATGACCATGTGTATCATCTATTTGCTTGCAGGTGCTTTTGCGGTAGTGAGTAAAGCTACTGGTGGAGTGGATGCTGTGGTAAATATGGGTATCAATACGATTGATGCGGCTTATTTTCCATTAGGAATTTTCCTGATTGCGGCTTTTTTATCGACTGCAACAGGAACATCTGTTGGAGCAATTGTTGCAATAGGCCCAATTGCAGTTCGACTGGCCGAATCCAGTGGAGCTTCGCTGCCTTTAATTTCCGGAGCTTTGCTTGGCGGATCAATGTTGGGTGATAACCTTTCTATGATTTCTGATACGACGATTGCAGCTACACAATCTTTGGGTTGTGAATTGAAAGACAAGTTTAAAATCAATCTTTTTATTGCTTTTCCTGCTGCTGTTGTAACCATAATTGTTCTGTTTTATTTAGGATTAAATTCGGAAATTATTGCTGTTGAAATTCCGAAAGCAAGTTTTGATTGGATTACCATCATTCCGTATTTATTGGTAATTATTCTAGCTTTAATAGGTGTAGATGTGTTTACAACTTTAATAATAGGGACTTTGCTGGCAGGAATTATTGGTTTTTTTGGGCATAGTTTTACACTTCTACAATTTACCCAAAAAATATATGAAGGTTTTACAAGCATGACAGATATTTTTCTGCTTTCGATGCTTTCGGGCGGATTGGCGGCGATGGTGGATAAAGCAGGCGGAATTGATTACGTTTTATATCATATTAAAAAAGGAATAAAAAGCAAAAAATCAGCTCAATTAGGTATTGGAACTTTAGTAGGTTTTGCCAATTTAGCGATTGCAAATAATACGGTTTCGATTGTAATTACGGGTGGAATTGCGAAAGAAATTAATGATGAGTATGATTTAGATGCCAGAAAAACGGCTACTATTCTGGATATATTTTCTTGTATTATCCAAGGTATTTTGCCCTATGGTGCCCAGGTTTTATTAATTCTAAGCTTTGCTAAAGGAAAATTAGATTTTTTTGATTTGATTGGAAATGCCTGGTATCATTTGTTTTTATTGACTTTTACAAGTATTGCTATCTATAGTTCTGTATGGGACAAATGGGTGAATAAAGTTTTGAAGTTTAGAAATCCCAATCTATAATATTGAACTGTGGTTTTTTTTAAAAAGGAATTGTTCTATATTTGACAAGTCGTTTTTAGCCCTGATAGAAGTGGAAATCCTTTTGTGTTTTTTCTTTAAAAACATAAAAGATTGCAACGGATAGCAGGAATAGCTACAAATAATTATTAAAATTAATTTTGAATATGAAATTACTAGAAGGAAAAGTTGCCATTATTACGGGGGCCAGTCGTGGAATTGGAAAAGGAATTGCTGAAGTTTTTGCTAAACATGGTGCAAATGTTGCTTTTACATACAGCTCATCTGTATCATCAGCCCAAGCTTTAGAAGCAGAATTGAACGGTTTGGGAGTGAAAGCAAAAGGATACCAGTCGAACGCAGCAGATTTTAATGAAGCGCAGACTTTTGTGGATGCAGTTTTGGCTGATTTTGGGACGGTTGACATCTTGATTAATAACGCTGGAATTACAAAAGATAACCTATTGATGCGTATGTCTGAAGCTGATTTTGATCAGGTTATTGATGTGAATTTGAAATCGGTTTTTAATATGACTAAGGCTATTCAGAAGACTTTTTTAAAGCAGCGTTCCGGTTCTATTGTTAATATAAGTTCGGTAGTTGGAGTTTCTGGAAATGCAGGACAAACCAACTATGCAGCTTCAAAAGCGGGAGCAATTGGTTTTACAAAATCGGTAGCACTAGAGTTAGGATCTCGTAATATTCGTTGTAATGCGATCGCTCCTGGATTTATTGAAACTGAGATGACGGCAAAATTACCGGAAGATGTAGTAAAAGGCTGGAGAGATGGGATTCCGTTAAAACGTGGCGGAACAACTGAAGATGTTGCAAACGCTTGTCTTTTCTTAGCTTCAGATATGAGTGCTTATGTTACCGGACAGGTTTTAAATGTTTGCGGAGGAATGCTGACCTAAGATGCTAAGGTTCTAAGTTGCTAAGATTCTTAGGTTTTCCTAAGATGTTTGAATTATAAATTTTCCAATACGAATTACAAATATGACTACAAACACAATTCTATTATTATTACTTTCTGTAGTAATAGCGGGTGGATTGTCGTATTTTCAATATTTTTATAAAGCCAAAAGCGATTCGAAAATGAATCTTTTTTTGGCTTTTTTGCGTTTTTTAGCCATTTTTGGATTGTTGGTTTTACTGATTAATCCGGTGATTACTAAAAATTCGCTTGAAGTTACCAAAACCCCTTTGGCAATTGCGGTAGATAATTCAAGTTCTATTGCGGCATTAAAATCGGATAAAAAAGTAGCTGAATTATATAAGGCTTTGGTTTCGAATCCGGCTCTTCAGGATAAGTTTGAAATTCAGTCCTATCAGTTTGATGCAGATTTTAAACCTTGGGAGAAATTTGATTTTAAAGGAAAGCAAACCAATCTTGATGAGGTTGCGAAGAATTTAAAAAGCATCAATAAAAACCTGATTTTTCCAACGGTTATTATTACAGACGGAAATCAGACTACAGGAAACAATTATGTATATCGTTTTGATCCTGAGAATAAAGTTTATCCTTTGGTTGTAGGAGATACAACCACGTTTTTTGATTTAAAAATAAATCAGTTAAACGTAAACAAATACGCTTTTCATAAAAATAAATTTCCGGTTGAGGCTTTTCTGCAATACGCTGGTGATAAATCCGTAAATGCAGATTTTACTATTTCGCAAGGAAATTCGGTTGTGGCCAGAGAGAAAGTTTCTTTTTCTCCGTCTAAAAAAACGGCTGCACTAAATTTACTTTTGCCTGCCGATAAAGTAGGATTGCAAATTTTCAGAGCAACTATTTCTTCTAGCGCAAAAGAGAAAAACAGTTATAATAATGTCAAGAATTTTGCTGTTGAAGTGATTGACCAAAAATCAACTATTGCGATAGTTTCATCGATAAATCATCCTGATATTGGAGCTTTGAAACGTTCTATTGAAACCAATGCACAGCGTAAAGTGATATTGACAAAACCAAATGAACTGGATAAATTAAATGATGTTTCGGTTTTAGTTTTGTATCAGCCTAATAGTGCTTTTAAACCTATTTTTGATAATAAGAGATTAGCTGGAACAAACAGTTTTATTATTACCGGAAATAACACCGATTTTAATTATCTGAACCAAAAACAGAATAATCTGGTTTTTAAAATGAGCGGTCAGAGAGAAGACTATTTAAACGAGTTTCAATCACAATTTAATTTGTTTGCCATTGAAAATATTGGTTTTGAAAACTTTCCGCCATTGCAAAATCTATTCGGAACCATTACGACAAACGGAAACGTATCCGTTTTACTTTCATCAAAAATCAGAAATGTTTCTACCAATACTCCCTTATTGGCATTCGCCGAAAATCAGGGCAAAAGAACGGCTTTTCTTTTAGGAGAAAACAGCTGGAAATGGCGTTTGCAAAGTCATATTGACAATCAGTCATTTGAAAAATATGATGTTTTTGTGGATAAGATCATTCAGTATCTGGCAACATCAGCTTCAAAAAAATCTTTGGTTGTAGAACACGAGAGTTTTTATAATTCGGGGGAAGCCATTGTAATCAATGCCCAATATTTCAATAAGAATTACGAGTTTGACGAAAAAGCAAGATTAACCATTACGGTTACAAAGGGAGAAACCAAACAAACCAAAAACTACGATTTATTAAAAGGAAATAATTCTTTCTCCGCAAATCTGGATGGTTTAATTGCCGGAAAATACAATTTTACGGTAAAGGAATTAAATACAAATACCATCTATTCGAGTCATTTTGAAATTTTAGATTTTGATATTGAAAAGCAATTTGTAAATCCTGATGTTCAAAAATTGAAACAATTGGCCCTGCAAACCAACGGAAAAGCCTTTTTTGAAGATCAGGCCGATGATTTGATTCACGCACTTTTAGAAAACAAAGAATACAAATCGATAGAGAAGAATATCTCAACCAAAACACCTTTAATTGATTGGGTTTGGTTGTTGATTTTAATTACTGCTTTATTGACTACGGAATGGTTTGTTAGGAAGTATAACGGGATGTTATAGAAAATAATTATTGTTTTTTAGTTTTTAATAAATAATATTTATATATTTGTTTTAATAAATATTTAAGCAAATGACTAAAAATGAAAAATTAAAAAGCGATATAATTGCATCTATTGATGTAATAAAAAACTTAAAATCTTCTGATAATATAAAAGTTAGAGAATCGTATATTAACTTGACAAACCGTTTTAGGAGTCTTGAAGAGAAAGATTTTCAAACTAAATGGAGTTATGAAATTTATTTAAAATCGTTACAATGTCCTAAAGAGGAGTATGAACATCAAATAAAAGCTTTGACTAATCAAGACGAGTATGCTACTTCATATAATTTTTTTCAAATAACAATGACAATGTTAAGCTATTTAGATTGGATCAATTAATAGCTTAAATCGTGACGAATTGTCACGGTTTTAAAAATTACGATTTGTGATAATTTGTGAAATTTGTGTTTCACTTTTAATAATAACACAATGGATTTCCGACTAAAAGTTTTCTACACCGTTGCACTCCGTCTTAACTTTACTAAAGCGGCAACAGAATTGTATATTACGCAGCCAGCCGTTTCCAAACACATTCAGGAACTCGAAGAAAACTATAAAACTAAGCTTTTTGAGCGAAACGGTTCTAAAATTGCCTTAACGCCAGCCGGAAAAATTCTGCTGAAACATGCTAAAAACATCTTCGAAATTTACCGCGAAATCGACTTTGATATGAGTTCTTTTAGTAAGGATCGCCAGGGTTTGTTAAGGTTGGGAGCAAGTACCACTATTTCGCAATATATTATTTCGCCTGTTTTGGCAAGATTCCATCAAAAACAACAAGATATTAAAGTCAATTTACTGAACGGAAATACCGAGCAAATTGAAAATGCCTTAATCAATAAAGAAATCGAAATCGGCATTGTAGAAGGACAATCTAAAAATCAATCTATAAAATACATTCCGTTTCTAAAAGACGAACTGGTTTTGGTTTGCAATACTAAAAATCCATTGGTAAAACAAAGCGAAATTTTATTGGAAGATTTAAAATTAATGAAATTCATAACCCGTGAACGCGGATCCGGAACACTTGAAGTTATAGAATATGCTTTAAAACAAATCGGTGTGAAATTAAAAGAGCTGCAAATCGAAATGGAGTTAGGAAGTACTGAAAGCATAAAATCGTATTTGCTAAATTCGGATTGTTTTGCTTTCATGTCAATTCACGCAGTAAGCAAAGAACTTGCAAATAAAGAATTAATTGTGCTGGATGTAGAAAACTTATCGATCGAAAGACACTTTTATATTACTACATTATTAGGGAAATCAGATTCCTTATCAGAATTGTTTATTCAAAATATTGCCAGCCATTATAACCTGAAGTTATAGCCTATTGTATTTTGCGATTGGCGAGTTCCATATAAAGGGCAGACCTTTGTAGGGTAAATATAAAATACCCTATTTTGAAAACAAAGCACCATAAAGCGTCCCATTTATTTGAAGAGAATATTTTTCTCCAGCAAATTATTTTTGTTGCAGTAATCCTGTTATGTCTGTTTTCAATTATTTCTCCTCCCATTGCTTTATTATTGGGCGTTTTGATAGTAAATGTTTTTGGAAACCCATTTGTAGCATTCAATCACAAAGCAGTTACCTTTTTATTACAATTTTCTGTGGTGGGTTTAGGTTTTGGAATGAATGCTTCATCGGCAATTTCAGCAGGAAAAGAAGGTTTTTTGCTGACCATTTTTTCAATTTTTAGTACACTTGTTTTTGGAACACTTTTAGGAAAATGGCTTAACACTGAGAAGAAAACTTCGCATTTAATTTCGTGTGGAACTGCAATTTGTGGCGGAAGTGCCATTGCTGCCATTTCTCCCGTAATCAAATCAAACGAAAATCAGACTTCAATTGCTTTGGGTGTGGTTTTTATTCTAAATTCAATTGCCTTATTTGCTTTTCCTTATATTGGACATTTGCTGGATTTATCGCAAAAAGATTTTGGTTTATGGTGTGCTGTTGCCATTCATGATACAAGTTCTGTTGTGGGAGCAGCCAATAAATACGGAGCCGAAGCTTTGCAAATTGCCACAACTGTAAAACTGGCCAGAGCATTATGGATTATTCCAATTTCAATTTTAACAGCAGTAATTTTCAAAAATAAAAACTCTAAAATCAAGATTCCTTACTTTATCGGATTGTTTGTTTTGGCAATGCTATTTAATACTTACCTACCTGCAATAGCCATTATTGCGCCGAAAATTGTAGGTATTGCCAAAATTGGCTTAACGATTACTTTGTTCTTAATTGGGGCAACATTAAATAGCTGTACTTTAAAATCAGTAGGGGTGAAGCCTTTATTACAGGGAGTTTTTCTTTGGGTGTTTATTGCAGGTTTAGGTCTGGTGTCCATTCTATATCTTAACTAATTTTTAATTTTTGTTGTAAGTAAATATTGAATAAAAAATCATTTGATATTAGAATATTTAACAACAGGTTTACCTGTAATAGTATACCATTTACCTTTAAATGAAACACGCTTTTCAATTACAAAATTAAACTGTTTTTTGGTTTTTCCCATTTCGCCCACTTCTTTTGGCATATCAACTTCATAATCATCTTCGGTATCTTTTGCCTTTTTATAGAATCCGGTAGTTGTAATTATAAAATCCCTAAAAAACTTTTTCGTACCATCATTCACCACTTTGTATGTACTTGACCATTGTGTACTTCCTTCGGTATTATTTGAAAGTCTGTAATCTCCGATTTCCATAAAAGTCTGGTATTTTCCATTAAACCCTACAATAAGGTAGAGATAGCAATTATAAGGAGCACCCGCACCTCCATTAGCATGTAATAAGGTAAAGGCATATTGATCATCTCCAATTTCTACAAGTTTTAAAGGAGGAATTCTGGCAAAAGCACCAAAAGCAGCAATTGCAGGCTGAAAAGACTTCATTTCCCATACATTGCCGGTTTTTGAAAATTTGGCTAGTCCTAGAAGTCCTCCACTAAAACGACCTGTTTGTAAACCATCCATATCATAAACAGAATGATTGAAAACTAACATTTTGAATTGATTACCCTTAGAATCCGAATAATTAATTGTAGTATCAAGTCGTGTAGCAATGCCTTCTGTATAAGGAAACATTTGATCTCCTTCAACACCATTTACATCCATGTATGGAGCAGGTTTACAACTTTTACATTTCCAGCTTACAAATGTATTATCATCAGAGAGCTTGTATAATTTACCGGGAAATAATTTTTGCATTGTTTTTACTCCATCCAGAAGCCCGGCTATTTTTAATATTCGTTTGGCATTCAAAATCGTATCACTAACATTTTTTAATTGTATTATGTCGTCCTGTGCAGAGCAGATTGTAAATGTCAGGAAAAAAAGAATAGAAGAATAGAGGCGCATAGAGTAAATTTAAAGTAAGAACCGGTACGAATTTACAAATAACTTTTAAATGTCCTTATCATCTATAGTTTGAAATCTGACAAAATTAATTAACAGAATATTAATTAGTATTTCTTTGAATTATCTTTAAATGAGATAAATTTGCATCTCAAATAAACTTCAAATGAAAAAAAATATAATGAAATCAAAACTAATTGCTCTTTTTGCAATTGGAATTGGATTTTTAACCTTATCATGGGGAATCGTAGGACACGAAAGAATCAATAAAGCAGCTGTAATGGCTTTGCCTAAACCTTTACAGGTCTTTTTTTACAATCATATTGATTTTATTACTCAGGAAGCTTCTGTTCCGGATATACGCAAATATGCTTTAAAATACAAAGATGAGAATCCAAGACATTATGTCGATTTGGAAAATTTTGGTTCAATGGATAGTTTACCTAAATCATTAGAAGAAACTATTAAAAAATATGATGCTAAATTCTTAAACGATAATGGTGTTTTGCCTTGGTATATTGAAGATATGATGGTTAAATTAACCAAAGCTTTCAAAGAAAAAAACAGAGCCGAAATTTTATTCCTTGCAGCAGACTTAGGTCATTATATAGGGGATGCACACATGCCGTTGCATACTTCTGCAAACCATGATGGGCAATTAAGTGATCAAAAAGGAATTCATTCACTTTGGGAAAGCAGATTACCGGAGTTATTCGCTAAAAATTACAAACTAAACGTACCGGAAGCGCGTTATTATGAAGATGTTCATAAAGCAGTCTGGGATATGATTAAGGATACTCACAGCCTTGTTGAGCCATTATTGGCAGTTGATAAAAAACTAAGAACGACAACTCCTGAAAATCAGGTTTTCTTGGTTGATGCTGAAGGTAAAATTGTAAAGAGCAAATACAATTCGTCTAAATTCTCTGACGAATATGCTGCCAAATTGCATGCCGAATTAAACGGAATGGTCGAAAACCAAATGAAGAAAGCTATTACTGCAACATCTAGTTTTTGGTATACAGCCTGGGTAAATGCAGGAAAACCAGATTTAAGCGATTTAGATGCTAAAGAACTTACAAAACGTAATAGTAAAGCCTTAAAGGAAGATTTGAAGTTATTTCAGAAAGGAAATCTTTTCGGAATGCAAAATCAAAATGATTAAGTTATACATAAAATAAAACAAAAGCCTGTTAATCTCAAAGGCTTTTGTTTTTAATTCAGACTTGGTGATTCCGGAATATTAATGTTTCTTTTAGGTTTTTTTATAATCAGTAAATAAAAAGTAATACCGCCCAAAACAATTAAAAGAGCAATTTCCAGCTGTCCAAGAGAATTATTGCCACTATACATCGCATTGGCATTAGCCAGTTTTGCTCTACCTTCTTTTACCTGAATTTCAGAAAGCTGGTTTAGCGTTTTTAAAGCCTTATTGCTTAAGGATATAATAGAACTCCAGTTTTTATTTTGTGCTTCCTGATTGATTTTTGAACAGGTAGCCAAAAATATATTAAAATGTGTTTTTTCTTTTGGAGTCAAAACTGTTTTAACATACAATTCATCAATAGTATGTATTATTTTCAGCGCTTTTTTAATTTTACTGTTTTTTTCGATATCATTTAAATCTGTTTTCTGAACTTCAGCTTTTATAAAATGAAGTTCATTCGCATATTGAAAAATGTAATAAGCCACCACCAATCTATCATTATAAATGGTGTTGATGTTGTCATTAACATTTTTAGAATTTCGAAGCGTATTAAAATTGCTCAGCACAATTATAAGCATCACAATCAGTAAAATAAATGCTGCTTTTGTTTTGTTGCTGTATTTTCTTAAAAATTTCTTCATTGTCCATGAATTAAAAGCTTCTTAAAGATACATAAATCTAAGGGTTTAAATTGTTGTAGTGTAGAATGTTTAGTATAAATTTCCCAAGGAGCTAATTCTTGCTGTCCGCTATATCTTTTGTAGCGAACACAGGTAAAAAAGAATGCCGCTTCTATCAGGGCTCAGTGATTTATGTTTTATAAAGAAAGAAGAATTTTTTACAATTTCTGATATGCTTTTCGTTTCAAAATATCAGAAGCAGTTTGATAGAACGAAATCGTTTCATTAACCAAATCTGTTCTTCTCGTTTTTAATGGTTTTTCGTTATAGTAAATTTGATATTCAGGAGCAACTCCTTTTTTAGGAATCAAATTTAGTTGAAATTGTTTCACTTGTTGTTTTGGAGACAAAATCGTGAGAACATTATCTCTTATCATTCCTAAATCCTGATACGTAGCAATAAAAGCTCTTGGTTTGTAATCTGATTTTAATACATCCTGACCGTAAAACTTACTTTCATAATTAAAATGCAGCAAGCCAAAAAGCGTAGGCATTAAGTCTATTTGAGACATTAACTTACCACATTTTACACCTTTAATATCGGGATTGTATATAAAAGCCGGAATTCGGTATTTGTCTAAGGGAAGCTGTGTTTTTCCAGCACTCGAAGCACAATGGTCTGCAACAATTACGAAAATTGTATTTTTGAACCAAGGTTGTTTACGAGCCATTGTAAAAAATCTTCGCAAAGCATAATCTGTATATTTTACGCCGCCATTACGTGATTTAATATCTCCTGCAATATCAATTTTGTTATTCGGGTACGTAAAAGGCCTGTGATTACTCACTGTCATAATGTGATTGAAGAAAGGTTTGTTTTGCTTAGCCTCGATATTCATAACTTTTATGGCCTTATTATACATATCCTCATCACAAACACCCCAAACATTTGAAAACGAAATTTCTTCTGGCGCAAAACTTGATTTATCTACAATTTCATAATTATTTCCTGAATAAAAATCTCTCATATTATCGAAAAAAGCATCCCCTCCATACATATATTTAACGTTATAGCCTTTTTGTTTAAAAATATTTCCGGTTGAAAATTTATTTTTGTTGTCTTCACGTTTTAGCACACTTTCTCCCGCCGTTGGTGGTAAACACAGGGTTACCGCTTCAAGACCTCTAACGGTTCTGTTTCCCGCAGCATACAAATTAGTAAACTGTACACTTTTTTGAGCCAGACTATCTAAAAAGGGGGTGATATTTTCATCGTTTCCATATGATTTCAGGAATTCGGCACTATAACTTTCAATAGTAATAAGAACTACATTTTTATGTTCTTCCAGAGAATCATTTTTTATAATTCGGGTAGTGCTTTTGCCTGAAATTGTTGGAAATTGATATTTTAAAATTGCAAAAGCTTTTTCGCTTGGCAATGTTTTGTAAAATTTAAAATAATCTAATTTATTGTTTTGAAAGGCTAAATAAAATTTATAGATACCATTGGATTGTAGTTCATTAACAAATACGTTTTTTGAATTTTCTGTTTTGGCTATAGTTGGAATCACAATCAGGGAAACTAAAAAAAGAACCATGTAAATTCCTGAAATTTTCATTTTGGTTTTAAAATTCGGAATTTCATCAATATAAATTCTTGTTTTTTTAAGAATAAGATAAGTAATAATTCCTGTTATTAAAAATAAAGCCGTGAATATCGGAATGACAGGATATGACTGCATAATGTTCCCAATTACCTCATTGGTATAAATCAGATAATTTACAGCGATGAAATTGTATTTTACACCAAACTCATTCCAGAAGAAATACTCGCTTATTCCATTTTGAAGAATCAATAAAACATACAGAAAGATAACAAAAGCAAACAGCCAAAACCTGATTTTTTCTTTGAGTTTTGGTATAAACAGAAAAACAGCAAATAAAATAGTTTTAATTCCAATAAAAATTAGGACAATCCTGGGTAAAGCGCCACCATATTCATCTAAAATACTTTTTCCGGATGCAACATATAAAAATAAAATGATAAAAAAAGCCAGAATAATATAGCCTGAAGGTTTATTATATTTAGAATTTGAAATAAAAATTAAATAAAGCCATAAAAACACACTGGTGATTATAAACACAAAAACATCAGACAATAATCCGAAACTAAAGATTTTCAGGCTTTCACCAAAAGTAAAAGAACTTTGAGTAATGGGATGAAAAAACAAAGTAATTCGCAATATAAAACTGATGATAAAATAAAATATGGCAAGGCAGTAAAAAGGAGAAAATTTCTTGTAGAAAGTCATGAACTATTTTTTTACAAAATTAATTTCAATTGACCATTCAGGATTAGGTTTATGCTTTTACCTTACTTAGTACAAACTTAATATTTGCTTAACTTACGGTTGTTTATATGATTCTATATCTTTTAAAACCATTTCGATAAGACAAAATATTTATCTTTGACTGATCACAAAAATCATTTACAAAATTCTAAAATATATAACTAAATGCATATTTTAATAGTTGAAGATGAACTCGGCATTGTTCAGTTTCTGAAACAGGGTCTTGAAGAAGAAGGTTATTTGATTACAACTGCTGAAGATGGCTTGAAAGGTTTTGAATTAACTCAGAAAAAACAATTCGATTTAATTCTTTTAGACTGGATGTTACCAAAAATTACAGGAATTGACTTATGTAAGGCCATTAGGATAAAGGATAAAAAGACACCTGTTATTTTTTTGACAGCCAAGGATACAGTTCACGAAACTATTGAAGGTCTTAAGGCAGGCGCAAATGATTATATCAAAAAGCCCTTTAGTTTTGAAGAATTGGTTGAGAGGATCAAAATTCATTTTAGAAGTAGTAATGAAACGGAATTACTCATATTAGGAACAATTAAAATTGATTTGCTTAAACATATTGTATTTAAAGAAGATGTTGAAATTCCCCTAACTCAGAGAGAATTTGAGTTGCTGACTTATCTTATAAAAAATAAAGGTAAAGTTTGTACCCGAAATCAGATTTTAAAAGATGTCTGGGAAATTAATTTTGAGTATGATACTGGTGTTATTGATGTTTTCATGAATGCCATCAGAAAAAAACTAAATTTGAAAATTGAAGAGGATTATATAAAAACAATTCGTGGTATAGGTTATATCGCAAACGACTTATAACATGAGCCAGTTGTCTTTTAAAAATAGAATTGCTTTAAATTATATTATTACAACAGCTTTGTTGATTTTAGTAGTTTTTTCGTTCATTTATTTTATTGTAAAATATTCAGTTTACAGCCATACTGATCAAAGTATCAAGATTGAAATTCAGAATCATTTAAAAGAGATTAAAATAGAAAATGAAAAGATAACTCTTATTGATAAAGAGGAATGGAATGAAAGAGAACACAATACAGTAGATGTAAATCCGGTTTTTGTACAATTTTTAGATTATAACAAAAAAATTACCGAAAAGTCCCCAAATTTAAAAACTAAAGTATTGATTTTTAATAATTCAGTAGAAGATTTTGAGCTTTTCGATACTAAAATTGGCAATCATTCCATTAGACAGATTCAGGTTCCAATTAATGTACAAGCAAAAAAAATAGGGTATGTTATGGTTGCGATGTCACTCTCTGATTCAATTTTAGTTCTTCGTAATTTATTAGAAACCTTAATTTTTTCCTTTCTTTTTATTTTAATTTTATTGTTTTTTATAGCTCGTTTTTTTGCTGGAAGAAGCATAAAGCCTATAAATGAAATTACGAATATATCTGGGATGATTACGAAAGATAATTTAAAGGTAAGGATTCCCCTGCCTAAAAAACGAGACGAACTTCATAAACTTTCTGAAACCATAAATAGCTTATTGAATCGTATTGAGGATGCGATAGAACGGGAAAAACAATTTACTTCAGATGCGTCTCACGAACTAAGAACTCCTTTAACTGTTATTAAGGGAACTCTTGAAGTATTAATTAGAAAACCACGGGATAATAAGGAATATGAGGAAAAAATCACGTATTGTATCAATGAGGTAGATCATTTAAATATGCTGGTTGATCAGCTTCTTTTACTGGCTCGTTTTGAAAATCAAAAACAAAATATTTTACCTGAATCTGTTTATTTGAACGCTTTAATCCTGGATGTTATCACTTTAAATTCAGAAAAAATAAACAGCAAGAAAATCAACATGAAATTTGATGCCGAAGAAGATTGCTACATCAATTGTGATAATTATTTGGTAGTAACAATTATGAGGAATATTATTTCCAATGCCCTTAAATATACAAATTCAGGTGGTGAGGTTTCTGTTTCTCTTTCTAAACAGCCTGGCAAAACAGTTTGTAAAATTTCAGATAACGGAATCGGAATTGCAAAAGAGGATATAGAAGCCGTTTTTAATCCTTTTTTCAGATCAAATTCATCTGTTCATCCTGAAATTAAAGGAACAGGATTAGGTCTGTCAATTGTAAAACGTTTTACAGAACTCCTTCATATAACTTTTCAAATCGAAAGTAAAATGAATCAAGGAACTGTGGTGGTTTTAGAATTTAATGAAGAAAAACTTTTAAAATAATAGGCAGATATTTTTTTAACAATAAACTATAATTAAGTTAAAATAAAAATTGCTTTTTTATGAAATTAACCTGTATATTTGCAACCGAATCAAAGAATAACAACCAACAATGTTTATAAATCAATTGCATCATCATCATTTACATAATTGCTCTCAAGCGATGTGTTAATGGTATGGATGTAAATCATCATATTTAAAAACCCGTTTGAGTACATCAAACGGGTTTTTTATTACCTATTCTTTGTACTCAAACTATTAATTAAACAAAAAAAAATGAGTACTTTAAAAATTGCAATTCAAAAATCAGGTCGTTTAAACGAAGACAGCATTCAGATTCTAAAAGACTGCGGTATTTCAATTAACAACGGAAACGATCAGTTAAAAGCAGAGGCTTCTAATTTTCCGTTAGAAGTTTTGTATCTGAGAAATTCAGATATTCCACAATATTTAATTGATGGTGTTGTAGATCTTGCTATTGTTGGAGATAATTTATTAGTAGAAAAAGGAAAACATATTGAAGTGATTCAAAAGCTTGGCTTTTCAAAATGTAAAGTTTCTGTTGCTGTTCCTAAAACTTTTGAGTACAATTCGATTCAGGATTTAGCAGGTTTACGGGTTGCTACTTCTTATCCAAATACAGTAACCGAATATTTTGGTTCATTCGGTTTAACAGTTGATATTCACCAAATTTCAGGATCCGTAGAAATCGCACCCAATATTGGCCTTGCTGATGCTATAGTTGATATTGTTTCAAGCGGCAGTACTTTATTCAAAAACAATTTGAAAGAAGTAGAAGTGATCCTGAAAAGTGAAGCTGTTTTAGCAGTTTCGCCAAAGGTTTCACCTGAAATTCAAAAACATATTGACACCTTAAAATTCAGAATCCAATCGGTATTAAGAGCCCGAAATTCAAAATATATTTTAATGAACGTGCCAAATGATAAAATTGATGAAATTGGTAAAATATTGCCGGTTTTACGAAGTCTTACCGTTTTACCATTGGCTCAGAAAGGCTGGAGCAGTGTACATTCTGTAATAGACAAAGATACTTTTTGGGATGTTATTGATCAATTAAAAGAAGCCGGAGCTGAAGGGATTTTAGTTTGTCCGATTGAGAAAATGGTTCTCTAGGCTTTGCCCGATCAAGGCTTTAGGCAGTAAGCTTTAAGCCAAAAAAACATAAAGTTAATAAAGCTTACAGCCCACAGCTTAAAGCTAAAAGCAAAAAAAATGAATAAAATACATAATCCAAAACCCAATACCTGGTCAGAAATATTAAAAAGACCAACCCAGACTATCGATGATATCGAAGTTACGGTGAAAGAAATTTTTAAGGAAGTACAGAAAAAAGGAGATGAAGCAGTTGCAAAATACACTTCAATTTTTGACGGAATTGCTTTAGATAATTACGAGGTTTCAACAGCAGAAATTGAAGAAGCAATAAATTCAATTTCAACTGAATTAAAAGAAGCGATTCAGCTGGCTAAAAACAATATTTATAAATTCCATTCTGCACAAAAAACAGAAAAAATTTCAGTTGAAACGGCCGAAGGTGTAAATTGCTGGCAGGAAAAAAGACCAATTCAAAAAATTGGTTTGTACATTCCGGGTGGTACGGCTCCTTTATTCTCTACAGTCTTGATGTTGGCAGTTCCGGCTGAAATTGCAGGAAGTAAAGAAATTGTTTTATGCTCGCCTCCAGATAAAACCGGAAAAATCAATCCCGCAATCTTGTATGCTGCGAATTTATGCGGTGTAACTAAAATATTAAAGGTAGGTGGAATTCAGGCAATTGCCGGAATGACATTTGGAACAAAATCAATTCCGAAAGTATATAAGATTTTTGGACCTGGAAACCAATTTGTAACCGTTGCAAAACAATTGGCAACACAATTTGGAGTTGCTATTGATATGCCTGCAGGACCATCAGAATTATTGATTGTGGCTGATGACACCGCTGTTCCTGCATTTGTAGCTTCCGATTTATTGTCACAGGCAGAACACGGAACAGACAGTCAGGTAATTTTAGTTTCGACTTCGAAAAAACTAATTGAGGCAGTCGAAAAGGAAATTCAAATTCAGATTGAAGAACTTCCACGAAAAGAAATTGCCAAAAAAGCAATTGCGAATTCTAAATTAATTTTTGTTGAAAATGATAAAGTGGCTTTGGAATTAATCAATGAATACGGACCGGAGCACTTTATTATCTGTTCAGAATATGATGATTTTTATTGTAACGGAATAGTAAATGCCGGTTCAGTTTTTATTGGGAATTATACTCCTGAAAGTGCAGGAGATTATGCTTCAGGAACCAACCATACTTTGCCGACAAATGGATATGCTAAGAATTACAGTGGAGTAAACCTGGATAGTTTTATGAAATCAATGACCTTTCAGAAAATTTCAGAAGCCGGAATTCAGAATATTGGTAAAGCAATTGAAGTTATGGCAGAAGCCGAAGGATTGCAGGCGCACAAAAATGCTGTAACACTTAGATTGAAAAGTTTAGAATAAAAATAGAAGAAAGAGCAAAGAATCAAGATTTTTGTATAGTCTTTTATCTTGGTTCTTGATTCTTAAAATAAAGAAAAAATGAAATTCGATATAAACAAAATAACACGTGAAAACGTAAAAATATTAAAACCGTATTCTTCTGCCCGCGATGAATTTGAAGATTTTGATACTGCCGAAATGATTTTTTTGGATGCTAATGAAAATCCGTTTCAAAATGGGGTAAATCGTTATCCGGATCCACAGCAGAATTCGGTTAAAACGATCTTAGCTAAAAATAATACCATAAAACAAAGCCAGATTTTATTAGGAAATGGAAGTGATGAGGTTTTGGATTTACTTTTCAGGGCTTTTTGTGAACCAAAAACCGACAATATTATTTCATTGCCGCCAACTTATGGAATGTATAGTGTTTTAGCAAACATAAATGCGGTACAAAACAGAGAAGTTTTACTTTCAACAGATTTTCAGCCACAGGTAGAAAAGATTTTAGACGCTGTCGATGACAATACAAAAATTATTTTTTTATGCTCACCAAACAACCCAACGGGAAATTCTTTTTCGGACGAAAGTGTGGTGACATTATTACAAAACTTTAAAGGTTTGGTGGTGATTGATGAAGCATACATCGACTTTTCTGAGAAGGAAAGCTGGCTGATCGAAATCGATGAATATCCAAATTTGGTTATTACCCAAACACTTTCAAAAGCGTATGGTCTTGCCGGAATCCGTTTAGGAATCTGTTATGCGTCTGAATCGGTAATCTCGGTTTTGAATAAAATCAAACCTCCTTATAATGTTAACGAACTGACCCAAAAAAGAGCCATTGAACGTTTGAAGGATTCAGAAAAAATAAAACAGGAAATAACATCTATAATCGAACAAAGAGAGGAATTATTGAAAGTTTTGGCAAAAATTGATTTTGTTGAAAAAGTATATCCAACGGAAGCTAATTTTGTGCTGGTGAAAGTTGATAATGCTAATAAAAGATATGATGAATTAATAGCGAAAGGAATTGTAATAAGAAACAGAACAACGCAGCCCTTATGTGAAAATTGCCTGCGTTTTACGATTGGAATTCCGGAAGAAAATGCTGTTTTGATTAAGGAATTGAAGTTGTTGAATTAGAAGAAATAATATAGAGCAAAAAAGAAAGAAAAAATTAAAGAGTTTTTTGGATAGAATGGAAAGTCCATTTTCTTTACTCTTTTTTCTTTATTCTCAAAAATATAAATATGAAAAAAGTACTTTTTATAGATCGTGACGGAACGATTGTTTTAGAACCAGAAGGATATCAATTGGATAGCCTTGAAAAATTAGAATTTTATCCGAAAGCGTTTCGATATCTGGCTAAAATTGCCACTGAATTAGATTACGAATTGGCAATGGTGACCAATCAGGATGGTTTGGGAACAGATAGTTTTCCTGAAGATACGTTTTGGCCAACACAAAACTTTATTTTAAGAGCCTTTGAAAACGAAGGCGTTTTGTTTGATGATATTTTTGTTGATCGTTCTTTTCCTGAAGACAATGCGCCTACACGCAAGCCCCGTACAGGAATGTTGACAAAATACATTGATAATCCAAATTATGATTTGGCAAATTCGTTTGTACTGGGAGATCGCTTAACAGATGTTGAACTGGCTAAAAACTTAGGTGCAAAAGCCATTTTTATGAATATGTCTGATGGAGCTGGAAGTAATGAAATTAGCGCCAAAAGAGAAGAATTGGATGCGACAATTGTTTTACAGTCTACAGATTGGAAAACGATTTACGAGTTTTTAAAATTAGAGGCGCGTTCAGCTTCCATTATTCGTAAAACGCATGAAACGGATATTTTTATCAATCTTAATCTGGATGGAACAGGGAAAAGCAAAATCGATACCGGAATCGCTTTTTTCGACCATATGTTGGATCAGATTTCGCGTCATGGTCAAATGGACTTAGAAATACTTGTAAAAGGTGACTTACAAGTTGATGAACATCACACGATTGAAGATACTGCTATTGCCCTGGGAGAGGTTTTTGCAAAAGCACTTGGAAATAAGTTAGGTATCGAGCGTTATGGTTTTTGTTTGCCAATGGACGATTGTTTAGCTCAGGTTGCGATTGATTTTGGTGGTAGAAACTGGCTGATTTGGGAGACAGAATTTAAACGCGAAATGGTTGGTAAAATGCCAACAGAGATGTTTTTCCATTTCTTTAAATCGTTCTCAGATGGTGCAAAAGCAAACATTAACATCAAAGCAGAAGGCGATAATGAACATCATAAAATTGAAGCGATTTTTAAAGCTTTCGCAAAAGCCATAAAAGTAGCGGTAAAAAGAGATACTGAGAAAATGATTTTGCCTTCAACGAAAGGAATGCTATAATAAGTCAAAAGTTGAAAGTCGTAAAGTCGAAAGGTTCTGTAAATTATGGACAATCAAAATTGACTTTAAGACATTTGACTTTACAACTTTAAGACTAATATAAATGAAAATAGTAATTATAAATTACGGCGCAGGAAATATTCAAAGCATGATGTTTGCTATCGAAAGGCTTGGTTTTAAAGCTGTTTTGAGTAATAATCCGGAAGAAATTCAGCAAGCTGATAAAGTCATTTTTCCGGGTGTGGGAGAAGCGAGTTATGCGATGCGAAAACTGAAGGAAAGCGGTTTGGATGGTTTGATTCCGAATCTAAAACAGCCGGTTTTAGGAATCTGTCTGGGTATGCAATTGATGTGTAATTCGTCTGAAGAGGGAGATACCAAAGGTATGGGGATTTTTGATGTGGATGTGATTAAATTCACTCCAAAAGTAAAAGTACCGCAAATGGGCTGGAATCAGATTTACAATCTGAAATCAGATCTGTTTAAAGGAATTTCGGAGAACGAATTTATGTATCTGGTACATAGTTTTTACGCTCCAAATTGCGCTGAAACCATTGCCACAACGAATTACGAATTGGAATATGCATCGGCTTTACAAAAAGATAATTTTTACGGGACCCAGTTTCACCCGGAGAAAAGCGGTGCTGTTGGAGAGAAAATATTAGAGAATTTCTTGAAAATGTAAAAGTTCAATAGCAATATCAAAAATCAATTACAATATCAATTTTGAAAATCTGAAATCAAAAATCTTTAATTGACAATCAAAAATCAGGACTTTATGACTTTAGACTTTCAAACTTTAAGACTAATAAAAATGAGAATAATACCAGCCATAGATATCATTGACGGAAAATGTGTCCGCTTGTCAAAAGGGGATTATGATACCAAAATAATTTACAACGAAAATCCGCTTGAAGTAGCGAAATCCTTTGAAGCACACGGAATTGAATATCTGCATTTAGTGGATTTAGACGGAGCAAAATCGAGCAAAATTGTCAATTATAAAATTTTAGAGCAAATTGCTTCACAAACCAAATTAAAAGTTGATTTTGGCGGAGGTTTAAAATCGGATGCCGATTTAAAAATAGCTTTTGAAAGCGGTGCGAACCAAATTACTGGTGGAAGTATTGCGGTAAAAAACAGGGCGATTTTCGAAAAATGGATTTCTATATATGGTTCGGATAAAATCATTTTAGGTGCTGATGCAAAAGACGAAAAAATCGCTGTTTCAGGCTGGCTTGAAGATTCAGATGAAGAATTGATTCCTTTTATTCAGGATTATCAAACTAAAGGAATTCAATACGTTATTTGTACCGATATTGCGAAAGACGGAATGCTCGAAGGTCCAAGTTTTGACTTATATGCTAAAATTTTGGCAGAAGCTAAAAATGTAAAACTGATCGCTTCGGGTGGAATTTCAACTTTTGATGAATTGCCAAAACTAGCCGAATTAGGTTGCGAGGGAACCATAATTGGAAAAGCGATTTACGAAGGCAGAATCACTTTGAAACAACTTGAAAACTATATAATAGGTTTATAGTTGTTGGTTGTCGGTTGATATTTTTATATTGACCAGCAACTAACAACCAATAACAAACAACTAAAAAGAATGTTAGCAAAAAGAATCATTCCTTGTTTGGATATAAAAAATGGAAGAACTGTAAAAGGTGTTAACTTTGTTGATTTACGCGATGCAGGTGATCCGGTGGAACTGGCCGAAATTTATTCTGCGGAAGGTGCTGATGAATTGGTATTTCTGGATATTTCGGCTACAGAAGAACGTAGAAAGACCCTGGTAAACATGGTACGAAGCGTCGCTGAGAAAATTAATATTCCGTTTACGGTTGGCGGCGGAATTTCATCTGTTGAAGATGTTGAAATTCTGCTGAATAACGGCGCTGATAAAGTTTCGATCAATTCATCGGCAGTAAAAAATCCACAGTTAATTAATGATCTGGCACAGAAATTTGGAAGCCAATGTGTTGTTGTAGCTATTGATGCCAAACAAATTGACGGACAATGGATTGTACATTTGGTTGGAGGGAAAGTACCAACAGAATTAAACCTATTTGATTGGGCTGTTGAAGTTGCAGAACGTGGCGCTGGCGAAATATTATTCACATCAATGGATAATGACGGAACCAAAAATGGCTTTGCAAATGAAGCTTTGGCAAAATTATCGGAGTTAATCAATATTCCTATTATTGCTTCTGGCGGAGCGGGAAATATACAGCATTTTGTAGATTCATTTAAGGAAGGAAAAGCTGATGCTGCTTTGGCTGCGAGTGTTTTTCACTTTAAGGAAATCGAGATTAAGGCTTTGAAAGAAGAACTGAGAAATAATGATATTGAAGTTCGAATTTAGAGAATAGAGTTGAGACAAAATAGAATAAAGAGACAAGAAATAATATAGAATTTGGAATTCGGGATTTAAAAATCTGAAGTCTAAAATCTAAAATCTAAAATTACAAATGAACATAGATATAAAAAGCGCACACGGATTGATTCCGGCCATTATTCAGGATTCGGAAACTAAAAATGTTCTGATGCTGGGTTATATGAATGAAGAATCGCTTCAAAAAACAATCGAAACCCAAAAAGTAACTTTTTTCAGCCGTTCCAAACAAAGGCTTTGGACAAAAGGGGAAGAGAGCGGGCACTTTTTGAATTTGGTTGATATTAAAAATGATTGTGACGGAGATACGTTGTTGATTCAGGCAAGACCTGTTGGCCCTACTTGTCATACAGGAGCCGATACCTGCTGGCAGGAAGAAAATAAAGAAAGCTACGGATTTCTGTCAAATTTAGAAAATACAATCAAAATCCGAAGAGAAAATGCCGATTCTGAACAAAGTTATGTAGCTTCTTTATTCGCTAAAGGAATTAATAAAATTGCCCAGAAAGTAGGTGAAGAAGCTGTAGAAGTGGTTATTGAAGCAAAAGATGATAATGATGATTTGTTTCTAAGCGAAAGTGCCGATTTACTTTTTCATTATCTAATTCTTTTGCAGGCAAAAGGCTTTCAGCTGAATGATGTAATTGATGTTTTAAAGAAACGCCAGAAGTAGTTTTTTTTTGAATAAAATATAAAATCCTGTTGAATTTTCTAAATTCAGCAGGATTTTATATTTTCAATGAATCCATATTTTTTAATTAAGAGTCAAAGCTCCTAAAATCTCTTCGAACATAAATGGCCCCCCGGGATATTTGGCAGTATAATCAAGATTCATCCAGACCTGACCACGTTCATCAATATGATAATGAATTATTTTTCCTTTACTTTCTTTTACAAAAAGTACATTTTTAATTAAATAATTGACTTTTTCCAGATCAATTAAGGAGCCAATCAATATTTCAGGATAAATATGTCCTTTAGTATGAATTAATCTAGGTGTTCCACCAATAGAGCGTATCGCGGCTGCCATTAAAATCGAGTGATCATCACAATCACCCGAAAAATATTCTAAAGACTCGCTCGCAGTGGCAATATAATCGCCTTCTTTCGGGTCATTAACGTAATTCCATCGATTGTTGATTTCCTTAAAAACAGCGAAACACTGAATGGTTGTTCTGTAATCTGAATAGCCTCTTATCCCTTTGAAATGTTTAGAAGTAGCCATAATGGCAAAATTCCGAACTTTCGGATTCTGATATTCTATAGCATTGATAATTTTTGATTTATTTGGGAATGGCAGCAATTTTGCTACAATAATATCTTGTGGAAATGGATTATCAGACATGGTATATATCATAGAATTATAATCTTCAGCAATTTCGTTGAAACCATAATTTCCAATAACAGTTCCGTAGAATAAAACCAATAAATATATCGCAATACAAATTAAAATAATAGTTCGTAAAAGCATTAATATGAAGAAAATAGCAGCAAAAACAACCAAAAAAATAAATATACGGTCTAAGTTAAAGGACCATTTTAAATCGATTAGATTTTGATGTAATATGATAAAAACCGGAATGGTTATCAAAAGACTTAATGCCATAATAATAATCCTATCCCAGGGAGATTTTACCTGTAATTTGGATTTTAATTGTGGAAAGTCAATTTTTGGAATTTTTATCATAGTAATAAAAAGCAGTGTTTTTACATCGCTTTTACGGTTTCAACAAAAGTACTTTTTTTATCAATAATTCCCAGATCAAATAACTGATTTTGAATCTTAATAAACGCTTTTTCGGTTAAATTTTTTTGTGACCATTGTGTAAGCTTTAACCATTCCTGAATATCTTCTGGTTTTTGATTAAAAATACCTGCCAATGTTTTGTCAATATCAGGGATTTGAGTAAAATCGTGTGTTGCATTATTAATGATTTGAAGGATCTTCTCAACTATTTTAGGATTTTTTTTTAAAAATTCATCCCTAACGGTAATTACAAATGAAGGCCATGGAGTAGGACAATCATCAACACGTCTGAAAATACCCTGATCAACAAGTGGTTTGGTCATGAAGCGTTCCCACATAAAGTAATCTGCAGTTCCGTTTGTGAGGGCTTCTACCGCACCGTCGATTGTATTGATAATTTCAAATTCCAAATCAGCTGTTTCCCAACCCTGTTCATGGGCATTTACATATGCCATTAATTGTGACCCTGAACCTAATCTTGAAATAGCAACTTTTTTATTTTTAAGGTCTCGTATAGTATGAAAATCAGATTTTGCTGCAACGTGAATACCCCAAATTAAAGGAGACTGAACATAAATCTGAACAATTTTACTTGGATTTCCGTTAACGATATCTTTTATAATTCCTTCAGTCAAAATAACTGCAATATCTGCTTCACCATCACGAAGCATCTGACACATTTTTCCGGTACCTTCAGGTATGTTTTTCCATTGTAAATCTATATTTTCAGCTTCAAATTCGCCATTTTCAATGCATAGTTGCCATGGTAAATTGAAGTGTTCCGGAACACCTACAATTTTTACAGTTTTCATTATAGTTTAAGTTTAAGTTGTTTAGTATGTTTTTAAATTTATCAGATTTCTTCGATTATTTATTGTTAAATTTTAAGAATTATCTAATTATCAAATCGACACATTTTCTAATTTTTTAATAAATCTGTTCTGTGTTTTTCTGAAAGGCAAGGTTCTGCAAAATCTATGACCGAAAGTTCTGCGTATTCATTTAGAATACTTTTTACAACAGAATAATCGACTTTTGGGGTTATTTCTACAGCAAAAAGAGTTTCGTTCAGACCTTCAGATTCACAATTAACATCTTTTAGTTTTTCTCTAATTATTTGCTTGTCAAAATTTTTTTCTAAAATTACAACCTGAATAATAGAGTTTCCAGAAGTTTCTATCGTTTTTCTATAAGTCAGGCGCTGTTCATCTTCATCATATTCTGCAAAGAAAATATCATCTGTTGCAATTAAAGGACCAAAAAATGGAATATTATCCAGTTTGAAATATCCTTTTTCCAAATCAATAATTTCTGCCCACATCGTTTCTACAACTGTTTCTTCTAATAAATCGCTATAATATCTAAATAGGATTTTTTTGTGTGTTTCTGCCATTCTGTAATTTAATTTTTAGCTTTTAAAGGTGATATCACAATTCGATAACCATCCGGATCCAGAAACATTTGTCCATTTTCATTCCAATACGGATTTACTGCAGTTATCTTCAGAATATCATTTTCCAAAAGACTTTCAAGTAATGCATTATATTTTCTAATGGTATCGGGATAAAACACAACGATATCATCTTCGTCAAATTTATGGTCAGCTTCTGTTTCAGATTGTGTGAATTCAAAATGCCATTCTGAATTAGGTTTTCCAATAAAAACACCATCATAATTATTGTGGTTTTGAAAACCGCCTAGTCTTTCAAAACCTAAAATATTGACGTAAAAATTTTCAATTGTTTCTAAATTATTCGTGTGTCGTGCGACTCTTAATGTCATCCTTCTATTTTTTCAATTAAAATTATAAAACAAATGAAAAGCATAAAGCCGGCAAATAAATTTTTCTGAGCTGTTGTAAATCCATTTTTATCAATGATTTCACTGTTATTATCCCAATAATATTCTAAACTTTTAGGATATTTTTCTTCAATAGAAACATTTAAAAGTTGAAAAAAACTCCATCTAAATAAACCTCCCATACCTAAAGTAAACTTTCTTATTGGCTGAAAAATTATATGATCAATTAAAAAGCTAAACATTATTTTCCAGCTAGTTTATTTAAAGTATACGAAATCAACTCATCAACTGCTTTATATGAGTCTTCACTGAAAGTACCCGATGCACGATTGGCAATAATAGCATTCAATGATAAGGCATTATGACCTAATAATGCTGAAAGTCCATAAATTGCTGCGGTTTCCATTTCTAAATTAGTGATTCGGTTATCGTTAAAATCAAAATTATCCATTTTTGAATTTAGCGCTGAATCCTGAATATTTAAACGTAAAACACGCCCTTGAGGTCCATAGAACCCTCCGGCTGTAGCGGTAATTCCTTTAAAAATTTTATCAGATTCTATTATTTTTTCGAGTTTTTCCGAACAGGCAATAGCATACGGTTTTCCTTTTCGGATATCCCAATTGGTGTGGGCAACAAAAGCATCTTCAATAGCGACATTGGATACTTCATCGATCAAATAAGAGCGAAGCATGTTATCTAATCCTAATCCAAATTTAGACATTACAAAACTATCACAAGGAATATCGGCATGCAAAGATCCTGATGTTCCAATTCGAATAATATTTAAAGAAGTCAGTTCTTCTTTAGGTAGTCTTGTTTCTAAATCAATATTGACTAAAGCATCCAACTCGTTCAGCACAATATCAATGTTGTCAGGGCCAATTCCGGTTGACATTACCGAAATTCGTTTTCCTTTGTAGATTCCGGTTTGGGTTTTAAATTCTCTTTTTTGTGTAGAATATTCAATTGAATCAAAAAACTGGGTGATTTTTTCAACCCTGTTCTGATCTCCAACAAAAATTATATCGTGAGCGATATGTTCAGGACGAAGGTTCAGGTGATAAACGCTTCCGTCAGGATTTAGTATTAATTCTGATGCTTGTATCATTTTTTTTTAAGTTGCTAAGGTTCTAAGTTTCTTCTCCTGAAATCATAAAAATTTAACTGCAAAGATCGCAAGGATTCATCTTTGAAATCAATCAATTGGAATTTGGAATTTAAAAATGTGGATTTTCTTTATTACCCTCCAACACGTTTTGTTTTAAAGCCTTTTTCTTTTAAAATAGCCATTATTTTATCACGATAATCTCCCTGAATAATAATGGAATCATCTTTAAAAGTTCCGCCAACGCTTAGTTTTGTTTTAATCTCTTTAGCCAGAATTTTAAAATCTTCATCAGATCCTTCGTAGCCTTCGATTATGGTCGTTGCTTTTCCTTTTCGTTTTTCGAATTTACAAATCATAGGTTCTTTTTGCACATAAAGTACGTGTTCCTGTTCCTGAACTTCTTCAGGTTCGTTTGATTCGATATGATCCGGAAATAAATTTTTTAATTGATCTTGTAAATCCATAATGTTTTTTATTCTGAAAAATAAATTCCAATAAATATAGTTTATAAATATTAAATTCCAAACCCCAAGCTGTATTGGGATTTGGAATTTAATATTTAGAATTTAATAAGTTTATTTTTTAATTAAACCTAAATCTACCAAACGTTCGTATAAGTAATCTCCGGCTGTAATATCTTCGAATTTCTTAGGATTTTCGGCATCGATACAGTTTTCTAAACAATCCAGACGCATATCGCTTACAGGATGCATGAAAAACGGAATCGAATAACGTGAAGTTCCCCATAATTCTCTCGGTGGATTAACTACCTGATGTATAGTTGATTTCAGTTTATTATTTGTATGTCTTGACAGCATATCACCCACATTAATTACCAATTCATCATCCTGTGCAATGGCATCAATCCATTGGCCATCATGATTTTGAACCTGTAATCCTTTACCCTGCGCTCCCATTAAAAGCGTAATCAGGTTAATGTCACCGTGAGCAGCTGCACGAATGGCATTCTCTGGTTCAGAAGTAATAGGCGGATAATGTATTGGTCTTAAAATTGAGTTTCCTTCTTTGGCATACTGATCAAAATAAAATTCATCCAGACCTAAATGCAAAGCAAGTGCTCTTAGTACGTAAACACCTGTTTTTTCTAACATCTGATAGGCTTCTTTGCCTACAATATTAAAACGGGGTAATTCTTTTACTTCTACATTGTTCGGGTATTCTGAAGCATATTTTGAAGCTGCGTCCACATATTGTCCAAAATGCCAGAATTCTTTTAAATCTCCCTCTTTGCGACCTTTGGCATGTTCTTTTCCAAAAGAAACATATCCTCTTTGTCCGCCTATTCCGGGAATTTCATATTTGTGTTTAGTATCAATTGGCAAGGCGAAAAATTTTCTAATTTCGCCATAAAGTTCGTTTACCAGCTGATCATCTAAAAAATGACCCTTTAGGGCTACGAAGCCAATGTTTTCAAATGCACTGCCGATTTCATTTACAAATTTTTGTTTACGTTCCGGGTTGTCCGAAAGGAAATCACGTAAGTCTACACTAGGAATGTTTTGCATACTTTACATTTTTATTTAATTGTCAAAAAGCTTTTAAAACCTTTTGCCTTACAAATGTAGAGAATATTTTAGATTTCAATTTTAAAAATTTTATTAAAATTGAATTTAAAATTAAGCAATTTAACGGATTAGTAATGATTTTATTTTTGATTATAATTCAATTTAGATAGCTTTTAAGGGTTAAAAAATGTTAACAATCTTATAAATGATCAGGTTTGCAAGTAAAAATATCTATTTTTATAAAAAAACAATAATTTATGAATATAGGGTTGATAGGGTTTGGGAAAACCGGAAAAGCAGTAGCTTCAGTAATTTTACAAAACAAAAAATTTTCTCTGAAATGGGTTTTAAAAAAAAACACCACTTTGGAAAATCGTATAATTTCTGAATATCTGGGAATTGATTCAGATGAGACTGGGAAAATTTATTCCAGTTCGTCAATTTCTATATCTGAACTTCTCGATGCTGAACCTGTTGATTTTATAATTGATTTTTCTTCCTCCTTAGGAATTTATACTTATGGAGAAGAGGCCAGTATTCGAAAGGTAAAAATAATCTCTGCCATTTCCCATTATTCTAAAAAAGAGAAAGAATTTTTAAAATCACTTTCAAAACTTACAACCGTATTTTGGAGTCCAAATATCACTCTAGGTGTAAATTATTTACTATTTGCTTCTAAATTCTTAAAGAGAATTGCTCCGTGGGTTGATATCGAAATTATTGAAGAACATTTTAAGGGAAAAAATGGCGTTTCAGGAACAGCTCTTAAAATTGCAGAAACGCTGGATGTAGAAGAAAACGATATAAATTCTGTAAGAGCCGGTGGAATTGTAGGTAAACACGAAGTTGTTTTTGGGTTTCCTTATCAAACCGTCAGATTAATTCATGAAAGCATTTCTCGAGAAGCTTTTGGAAGTGGAGTTGTATTTGTAGCCGAAAATTTAAAAGATAAGGAAAAAGGATTATATAACTTTGAAGATATATTGTCTCCTCATTTTGTTATTAAATAAATTTTTCATGCTAAAAATTACTTTTCAAACTTTACATTTTTCTATTTTACACAGTTAAACAATTTGTCTGCAATGTATTTATCTAACTCTTGGTATTTGGATTGTTATATTTTAATATATTTGGAACAATAAAACATAACCAAATGATCTTTTACAGACAAAATCTTAGTGATACCCAATTATTAGATTTATATAAAAAATTACTGAAACCTCGTTTAATCGAAGAAAAAATGCTCATTCTGATTCGGCAGGGAAAAGTATCCAAATGGTTTTCCGGAATAGGACAGGAAGCAATTGCAGTTGGTGTTACAGCTGTTTTGGATGAGTCTGAATACATATTGCCCATGCACAGAAACCTTGGGGTTTTTACTTCAAGAAATATTCCGTTACATCGCTTGTTTTCACAATGGCAGGGAAAAGCAAATGGTTTTACAAAAGGCAGGGATCGTAGTTTCCATTTTGGAACTCAGGAATATAAAATTATAGGAATGATTTCACATCTGGGTCCGCAATTGGGAATTGCTGACGGAATCGCTTTAGCCGATAAACTCCAAAAAAATAATAAAATTACAGCTGTTTTTACGGGAGAAGGAGCAACCAGTGAAGGAGACTTTCATGAGGCCTTAAATATTGCAGCAGTTTGGAAACTACCTGTGATGTTTATCATTGAAAATAACGGTTACGGACTCTCGACTCCCACAAATGAACAGTATTTGTGTGAAAATCTGGCTGATAAAGGCATTGGTTATGGAATAGAAAGCCATATTATTGACGGAAATAATATTTTGGAGGTATATAATAAACTTTCTCAATTAAAAGAAGAAATGCAGAAAGATCCACATCCTGTTTTATTGGAATTTAAAACCTTTAGAATGCGTGGACATGAAGAAGCAAGCGGTACTAAATATGTTCCACAGGAATTAACGGATGAATGGAGTACAAAAGATCCTGTTACAAACTATCGAAGATTTTTAATAGAAACAGGTGTTTTGACAGCCGAATTTGATGAAGAACTTCATAACAAAATCAAACAGGAGATAGACGAAAATTTAGCCATAGCTAATGCTGAACCTGAAATTATACCTACTCATGAAGGAGAATTAGGTGATGTTTATAAGCCGTATGAATATGAGGAAGTTAGTCATTCATCAGAATCTAAAAATATTCGTTTTATAGATGCCATCAGGAAAAGCTTAGAACAATCAATGCAGCGATATGATAACCTGGTTATTATGGGGCAGGATATTGCAGAATATGGAGGAGCCTTTAAAATAACAGATGGTTTTGTTGAATTTTTTGGAAAAGGCCGGGTTCGGAATACACCAATTTGTGAAAGTGCAGTAGTTTCAGCCGGAATGGGATTATCAATTAACGGCTATAAAGCGATTGTTGAAATGCAATTTGCCGATTTTGTTTCAACCGGTTTTAATCCCATTGTGAATTTATTGGCTAAATCACATTATCGCTGGGGAGAAAAAGCCGATGTTGTGGTACGTATGCCTTGTGGAGGCGGAACTCAGGCAGGACCTTTTCACTCTCAGACAAATGAAGCCTGGTTTACCAAAACTCCCGGATTAAAAGTCATTTATCCGGCTTTTCCGTATGATGCCAAAGGATTATTAAATACTTCAATAAACGACCCAAATCCTGTTTTGTTTTTTGAGCATAAACTGCTATACAGAAGCGTTTATCAGGATGTTCCAAATGATTATTATACGATTCCGTTAGGAAAAGCAGCCTTAATAAAAGCAGGAAATAGGATAACTATTATTGCTTTTGGAGCAACTGTGCATTGGGCATTGGAAACTTTAGAAAAAAATCCGGATATCGAGGCTGATTTAATCGATTTAAGAACTTTACAGCCTTTGGATACAGAAACTATTTTCGCATCGGTAAAAAAGACGGGAAAAGTAATTATTTATCAGGAGGATACTCTTTTTGGGGGCATTGCCAGTGATATTTCGGCTTTAATTATGGAACAATGTTTTGAATACCTTGATGGACCGGTAAAAAGAGTAGCCAGTTTAGATTCTCCAATTCCGTTTACAAAAGCATTGGAAGACCAGTTTTTGCCAAAAAATAAATTCGAAAAAGAGCTCATTGATCTATTGGCTTATTAACGGTATGATCATTTCACAATTTATAACTTAATAAACTAATATGAAAAAACTATTTGTTTCAATTATTACAATTACGCTGCTTTTTTCCTGTAACAAAAGCACAAAATTTAATGAAATTTTAGATAAAAAATTTGACAGCTATAAAGATGGCTTTGTTACTGACTTATGGCAGCTTTATCCGGGATGGGCTTCTGCTGTTGGATACCATAAATTAGATAGTGTTTTGGTAACTCCAAATGCTGAGGCAGATAAAAAACAGCTTGATTTTGTAAATAAACAATTAGATTCTTTAAAACAATATGATGTTGAATCCTTATCTGATAAGAATAAGACTGATTATCATATGATAAAAAATCAATTGGAAAGCACTTTGTTTAGTATTAAAGAATTAAAGTCATCAGAATGGAATCCCTCAGAATATAATGTCTGCGGTTCTTTTGCAGAAATTTTAAATGGAAATTACGATACTGCAGAAGTTCGTCTTCGTGCTTTTAATGCAAAGATGAATGGAATTCCTGCTTATTATGAAGCAGCGAAACTGAATATCAAAAATCCAACCGTTGAACACACGCAACTTGCTATCGATCAAAATTTAGGAGGTTTGTCTGTTTTTGATGCCGATTTAAATATTGCTTTAGAAAAAAGTAAATTAAGTGCTGCAGAAAAAAAAGAAATGCTTGACAAGGCAAAAGTTGCTGTAAAAGCAATTAAAGACTATGCAGATTGGCTGAAAGCATTCCCAAATAAAACGCCTCGATCTTTTCGATTGGGAGAAACTTTGTATGCTAAAAAATTCAATTTTGATATTCAATCAGGTTATTCAGCTGAAGAAATTTACAAAATTGCAGTTGATCATAAAAAAGACCTGCATGACAAAATGTTTGTTCTTGCCGACAAACTTTGGACAAAATACAAAGGAAATGCATCTAAACCAACTGATAAGTTAGTTTTAATCAAGCAGATAATTGATCAGATTTCATTAAAACATACAACTCCGGAGAAGTTTCAATCTGAAATAGAAAAGCAAATTCCGGAATTAACTGCATATGTTAAGGCTAAAGATCTATTGTATATTGATCCGTCAAAACCATTAGTAGTTCGCAAAGAACCTGCATACATGGCAGGAGTTGCAGGGGCATCTATATCTGCTCCCGGACCTTATGATAAAAATGCAAATACCTATTACAATGTAGGAAGTATGTCTGGCTGGAGTGCAGAGAATGCTGAAAGCTATTTGCGTGAATACAATGATTATATTTTGCAGATTTTAAATATACATGAAGCAATTCCGGGACATTATACGCAATTGGTTTATAGTAATCAGTCGCCAAGTATTATCAAATCTATTTTAGGAAATGGCGCAATGGTTGAAGGATGGGCAGTCTATGCTGAAAAAATGATGTTGGAAAGCGGCTATAAAAATTCTGATGAAATGTGGTTGATGTACTATAAATGGAATTTAAGAACAACCTGTAATACAATTTTGGATATTAGTGTTCATACTAAAAATATGTCTAAAGAAAAAGCCCTGAATTTGCTTGTCAACGAAGCTTTCCAGCAACAAGCGGAAGCGGAAGGAAAATGGAAACGCGTAACTTTATCACAAGTACAATTATGTTCATATTTTACAGGATACACTGAAATTTATAACCTAAGAGAACAACTTAAAAAAGAAGAAGGAGAGAATTTTAACCTGAAAAATTTTCATGAGAAATTCTTAAGCTTTGGAAGCGCTCCTGTAAAATATATTAAGGAATTAATGTTGCCAAAGAAATAGATTATTATTTAAAACTCAAAAAAGCGCATTAAATCCTACGATCTAAAGTGCTTTTTTGAGTTTATATGAATACAATCTATTGCGAATTAGATTCTAACTCAAACATTTGCACATGGCTTTTTAATCGCTCAATCAGCAAATTCATCATTCTTTTGTTTAAGCTTGAAGAATTTTGAATATAGGTATTGTATTCTTCGATAGTAAAAAGAGCTATTACAATTCCTTTTAGAGAATTTCTGAATTTAATATCTTTTTGAATGGAGTTTTCGATAACCTGCAATTTTTTTTCGACAGTGTAAGAATAAAAATCAGCTTTGTTTTTATTTACATAATTAATGAAAACCGCAATGAACAAATCGTTCTGAAGTTTTAAAATCGGCCTAATGGTTTGATTTTGAAATAACTCATCAGCTGATGACTGAGCGCTGATCGTTCCTAAAGTTTCGCCTCTGAATTCTTTTAAAAAAGTGTCTCTGTCTGCCATTGTTTTTCTTTAAAGTTATAAAAATATCTCTTATAAAAGTAACTTCTCCGGATTTAGTTACTGACAAATTCTACAAATAATAAGTTTATAAATTAAATATTTCGTTAACTGTAATTTTAATAATAAGGATTTTTAAAAGTGATTTTTTCAATAATTCAGCAGCAAATTTTCGAATTATTGAAATCTTAAGAATTAATAAAAAAAGATCATTCTAGTATGGGAGTAATAAACTATTTTTACCCGTATAAAATAAAATTTATGCGATTTCATACCAGAAAATGGGTTAAACCCGAAGATTTAAATCCGAACGGGACTTTATTCGGTGGACAGCTGTTAGCTTGGATTGACGAAGAGCTTGCATTATATTCGATTGTGCAATTAGAAAATTCGAGAGTGGTTACCAAACATATGTCGGAGATCAATTTTAAGAGCTCTGCCAGACAAGGTGATATAGTAGAAATTGGAATTGACGTAGTGAAATTTGGTACAACATCTTTAGTTCTTAAATGTGCCGTAAGAAATATGATGACACGCGAAATTATCATCACCATTGATCATACGACTATGGTAAATCTGGACGAAGATGGAAAGCCAAAACCACATGGAAAAACCAAAATTGAATTTGTAAAAGACCGCTTATAAAATAAATTTTCAACTATAAGTGAAATAGATTCAGATAACTTTGCACCAAGCTTATATTTTTTTATATAGCAAAAAACTCTTAGAAAATGCTTAAAAACTGTATAAAAGTTTCCGTATTATTTGCTTTTCTGATGTCCTGCAACTCTAAGGAAGAAAAAGACAAATACAAGCATGTTGTCTATCGGGCTGTGAATAATAAAGACACAGCAATTTTAGCAATTAATAAGAACGATAAACGGTTTTACGGCCGTTACGAAATATCGTATTATGGGATAGGTAAAGACTCAGGAGATGTAAGGGGAGATATAAAAGGGGATACTTTAAGAGGAGATTTTCATTATATCTCTAACGGAGGAAGCTGGAAAAGAATACCGATTGCCTTACTAAAAAAGGAAAACAAACTATTTTTAGGAAGCGGTGTCGTTAGTACCTACATGAACCTTCCGTGTTTTATGCCCGGTATACCTATAGAGTACAATAATTCTAAATTTATTTTTGAAGAGGCGAAAGAATAGTTTCAGCTTTCAGGTTTTCATTGTTTCAGGTTTCAAGTTTTAAAGATGATATACGTCATGACAAAAAAAAGCTGAAACCTGAAACTTTTTAAAGAATGAAGCTTATTCTAAACGCCCAATTTTAGAAGGTAATTCAAATATTTCCAGATCAAAATATATTACGGAAGCCATTACGTGGTCAAAAATATCGGCCATAATATATTCGTAATTAGCCCAGCGTTTATCACTTGAAAAAGCATAAATTTCTAACGGAACTCCATGTTCTGTAGACTGGAGCTGACGGCACATTATATGTAAATCTTTATTCAGTCCTGGATAGTTTATCAGATATTGCATTATATATTTTCTGAACAAACCTAAATTAGTCATGTTTCTGCCGTTAATTGCCAACGTTTTGTCTATACCACGCAAGTCATTGTATTTTTCAATTTCATCTTTCCTTGTTTCAATATAAGAACTAATCAACTGCACTTTTTTCATCTGAGTCAGATCAGCATCATTCAAAAAACGAATACTGCTGCTTTTAATCAAAACGTGTCTTTTGATACGTCGTCCTTCAGATTTTTGCATGCCTCGCCAGTTTTGAAAAGAGTCTGAACTTAGAGCATATGTTGGAATTGTAGTAATGGTATTGTCGAAATTTCGAACTTTTACAGTGGTCAGATTAATTTCGATAACATCTCCATCGGCGCCAAATTTATCCATCGTAATCCAGTCTCCAATACGAACCATATCATTGATAGCTACCTGAACGCTGGATACAAATCCTAAAATAGTATCTCTGAAAATCAGAATAATAATAGCCGAAAGTGTTCCTAAAATAGTTAGTAAGTCGGTTTGTTTTATTCCAAATAATGTGGAAATAATTATAGAAACCCCAAAAATCCAAAGCACAATCATAATAACCTGAACAAAACTATCAATTGGCTTATCACTGTATTCGGGCTTTTGCTTTAAATAATCGCGTAAGGAATTAAAAATAGTCCTGATAATCCATAGAGTAATCAAAACAATATAAACACCTACAATTTTTCCAAAAACAGCTTCCCAATATTCGTATTTGTCCAGGATGACCGGGACAGCTTTGTAAATAAAGAAAAACGGTATTAAATAGGCCGTGTATTTTGTGGTTTTATTATGAATTAAATAATCGTCAAATTTGGTTTTGGTACGCTGGGCAAAAATGGCTGTCAACGTTACCAGAACAAATTTGGCTACATAATAAATTGCATAGGCTAAAGCCACCATCAGGGCAATATTTAAAACAAGGCTGGTGTATGAAGCAAAGCTGCGGCTCATTCCCCAATCTCTAAAAAGCGGGTATAAAAAGTTAAATATTTTATCCACAAGCTTATGCATTATTTTCTAAATACTTTTTTTCAATATAGAAAGTTCCGAACGGAATAAGAGAAGCAATCAGGATGATTCCGAAAGTCTTTAGATCCCAGTTTTGAGGTTTTTTTAGTAAAAAAGCCAAAATAATATATCCTATAAATAATACTCCATGACTCATTCCTAATGGGCGTAATAGTGTGTGATAAAGTTCTGGATTATTGTTTTTGATAATAAGCATATTGGCGAATAAAACTAAATAGGAGATCCCTTCTAAAATAGCGGTAACTTTAAAAATCTTAAGCATGTACATATCTTTTAAATTATAGCAGCAAAATTAAGTAATATGGTTGATTTTTGAGTTATGTCTCACGAAAGTAATTTACTTTTGTATTCTTAAACTTTGAGTATGAGTAAACGTGATTTAAAAAAATATTTAGCAGAACTAAATAAAGAACAGCTAGAAGAACAAATTATCGAGCTGTATGAAAAATTTAGTCCCGTAAAAGTCTTTTATGATTTTGTTTTTAATCCGAAAGAAGATAAACTTTTACAGGAAAGTAAGACAAAAATCTCACATGAATACTTTCCTATAAAAAAGGCTGGTGCAAAATGGCGTCCTAAAGCAAAAATGCGTCGTTCTGTAGCTCAAAAAATTATCAAGCATTTTATTTCATTGGGAGTTGATCCTTTTGTAATTGCAGATATTATGCTGTATAATATTGAAATAGCGCAAACATATTCATCGGGAAATCTTATAAAACAGGAATTATTTTACAAAAGCATGCTTAATTCTTTCGAACAGTCCGTAAATTTTGTGATTTCTAACGGAATTTTAAATGAATTTAAATCAAGGATTATTGCAATTCAACATGAAACTCTTCAACAAAAATGGAAAAATAAGTATGAATTCGAAGCAATTTTGGACAAAATTATTGCTTAAACAGGTTCTTCATAAAAAATCTTATTTAAAAAAATCATTTATTTTAGGTTAAAATACTGTGAAAAACTGTTTTTTAGGTGTATTTTTGCAAAAACCCAAAAAATAATGTCTCAAAACACTTTAGAAATAGAAAGAGAAGAGAAAAAAGAACTTTATGCATACCAAAAAGGCGATATCGATGCCATTTTTGAACGGTTAGATAATGCTCCGGCTCAACATCATTTATTGTATCAATTACCGACAGGTGGCGGAAAAACTGTGATATTTTCCGAAATTGTACGTCGTTATTTAGCAAATAATGATAAAAAAGTTGTGGTCCTGACACACCGTATCGAACTTTGTAAGCAGACTTCAAAAATGCTGAAAGGTTTTGGTGTTTCTAATAAAATCATCAACAGTAAAGTAAAAGAATTGCCCGATCAAAACGATTATTCATGCTTTGTAGCAATGGTCGAAACTTTAAAAAACCGTATTAACGACGAGAAATTGCATCTCGATAATATTGGTTTGGTAATTATTGATGAGGCGCATTACAATTCATTCAGAAAATTATTAAACTCATTTAAAAATGCTTTTATTCTTGGAGTAACGGCAACACCTTTGAGTTCGAATATAAAATTACCAATGCACCAGAGTTATGATGAACTTATTGTGGGCGACACAATTAGTTCATTGATTGACAAAGGATTTCTTGCACGTGCTACGACCTACAGTTATGATGTTGGATTAACCTCTTTAAAAGTAGGTATCAACGGAGACTATACCGTAAAATCATCTGATGACTTATATACTAATACCATCATGCAGGAAAAACTTTTGCATGCATATACAGAGCGTTCATTGGGTAAAAAAACCTTGATTTTCAATAACGGTATTCATACTTCACTATATGTTTATGAAACGTTTAGAGAAGCAGGTTACGATATCAGACACCTTGATAATACCAGTAGTGCCGAAGAGCGTAAAGATATTTTGGCATGGTTCAAAAAAACGCCGGATGCTATTTTAACTTCTGTTGGAATCTTAACTACAGGTTTTGATGAGCCAACGGTAGAGACTATTATCTTAAACCGAGCAACAAAATCACTGACTTTATATTATCAGATGATTGGTCGTGGATCTCGTAAATTGCCAGGCAAAGACGAGTTTACTGTTATCGATTTGGGTAATAATGCAGCCCGTTTTGGTTTATGGAGCGAGCCGGTTAACTGGCAGCATATTTTTAAATCACCGGAGTTTTACTTAGAAAACCTGCGTGATGATACCGAAATCGAATTGTATTTTAAATACAGCATGCCGCCTGAATTGCGTGCAAAATTTAGTAAAACAGAAGATGTGACGTTTGATGTTGATGAAGAACACAAATTAATTATCAAACAAAATCTACGTTCAAAAGTAGTTTTAGACAAATCATTAGAACAACATGCCGCAATGTGTGTCGATAATACCGAAACGCTGCAGGAAGCAAAATCATTGTCAAAAGAACTGGATGATGATATTGAATGCAGAATTAAGCGCTATGCAAAATGTTTAAGTCAATGCAGTAAAAACTACCGCGAATGGCTCGTTGACGATTATAAGCTGAAAATGACTTTATTAATCGGTAAAAAATACCGTGAAAAAATCATGAACGAGCCAGATTGATAAATAGCTATGCTTCAAGTCGAGCGCAGCGAAACCAATTTATAATTTTGGTATTGTAATTAACATTGAATTTAAATTTGATATTGACATTGATATTTGAATTTCAAGAAGCTATTTCCTGCTGTCCACTGTATCTTTTGTGGCGAACCCCGCCACAAAAGGATGCCGTTCCCATCAGGGCTAAAAATCGATTTCAAAATGCCACTTCTTTTAATAAGATTAATTGTTTTTAACAAAATTATTTTGATCTTTGGCAAAAGAAAATTAGGACTGAATTTTGTGTATAGTAGCTGTATTATTAAAATAGACTCATAAATGAATTTCAAAAAAGTATTTTTATTTCTTTTAGTTAGCTATTCTTACAATGTTTTTGCACAAAAAGACGGATATTGGGACAAAGAGCGTGCTACTACCAAAGAAATAATCGTTTCTGCTGGTGACAGAATAACAATTAAAACTGAAGATTTGCCTGTTGGCACAACTGAAATTGTTTATCGAATCACACTTTTGGACGAAAATCAGCAGATGACTAATAGTTTGGTTTCATTACTAAAAGCTATTCCCGACCCATATGGAATAGGTCAGGGATCTGCTGGAGCTGTGTTTCTGATGTCCAAAATATCCGGAGATGATAAATGTACCTATGCAATTTTTACTTCAGATTCGAATGCAATAAAATACATTGATAACGGAAAAATCAATGATGCCTGTCATTTTCAGACCGAACCGATAAGCAAAGACGCCAAACGTTTATCCCTCGATAAATCTTCTTGTCTGCAAGTAAATACCAGCACGATTTGGTTTGGTTTCGAAAGCAAAAATTGGCTTTTAAAACAAAAAATTGTATTAGAAGTCGTGCCATGGGTAGATATAAAACTTAATCGTGGCTGGAATCAGGATAATAAGAATGAAATTGTCAGTTTGTGTAAAACCTCGACAATGGCTCAAAAAATGGCTAATTCTGATGATTTTTGCGTTTGCATTCTGGATAAAATCATGAAGGAATATCGCTATGGTGAATATCAAAAATTACTTGCAATAGAAAAAACGAAGGTATATAAGGATTTTGGAAATACCTGTTACAACGATGCTTCTATTTCAAAAAACGTTTATAATGATTTACGAACTCAGGCAAATACCTTAATAAAACTGCAAAAGTATAACGAAGCGATTCCTAAATTGAATACAATTATTACGGCAGGAAAAGCTACGGCACTTGATTATAGTACAATTGGTTACAGTTACATTCTAACCAGGCAATACGGAAAAGCAATTAAGTTTTTAAAAGACGGGGAAAAATTAGACGATACCGAATTGTTAATAAAACTAAATTTAGCACATGCCTATCTGGTTAGTGATGATTACAGTCAGGCAAAACCAATTTATAAAAAATACCAATCCCAAAATGTAACCGATAGCTTGAGCTGGATAGACAAAACCAAACAGGATTTTGCTCTTTTCCAAAAAGCATGACTACCTTCATCAGACTTTGAGAGGGTTTTGAAATTGTATAATTAAAGATGTTTTCACCATATAATTATTATAAGTTCATTTAATCGTAAGTTGAATCTATAGCTGTCATTAATCAGTTGTCAGGCTGAGTCCATTCGGCTTCACTCAGGATAAACTTAGTCGGAACCTGTTTATATTATAACCCACAGCAAACTTGAATTTTCTTATATCACTTATATGGTTTAAAAATTATTATACAGTTAACACACACACACACACACACACGCATGAAAGCAACTTACCAAAAATACATGCTCGAATTTAAACGTCCTTCCGGAACGTCTCGCGGTATTATGACCGAGAAAGAAACCTGGTTTATAGTTCTTGAAAAAGACGGCAAAAAAGGAATAGGAGAGTGTGGTATTTTAAGAGGATTGAGTGCTGACGACAGAGATGATTATGAAGAAAAATTAAATTGGGCTTGCGAAAATGTTCATTTGGGTAAAGACGCTCTTTGGGAAAAATTGCTAGAATTCCCTTCTATTCAATTCGGAATCGAGATGGCTTTTTTATCGCTGAAAAGCGAAAATCCATATCTGTTATTTCCTTCAGATTTTACCAATAATTCCAAATCAATTGTCATAAATGGTTTGGTCTGGATGGGAGAAGAAGCTTTTATGAAAGAGCAAATAGAAGAAAAACTGGAACAGGGATTTACCTGTATAAAACTCAAGATTGGTGCTATTGATTTTCAAAAAGAACTTGAATTATTAGGTTTTATTCGGGCTCATTTTACTGCTGAACAAATAGAAATTCGCGTGGATGCTAATGGTGCTTTTTCTTCAAATGAAGCTTTATATAAATTAAAACAATTGTCTGGTTTTGAATTACATAGTATTGAGCAGCCTATTCGAAAAAATAATGCTGACAGGATGGCAGAGCTGTGTAAAACAACACCTTTCCCGATTGCTTTGGATGAAGAACTAATAGGAGTCTTTACTTTGGAAGAAAAAGAGGGTCTTCTGCAAAAAATCAAACCGCAATACATCATTTTGAAGCCAAGTTTTGTTGGTGGTTTTAGAGGAACACAAGAATGGATTAAGTTGGCAGAAAAATATAATATTGGCTGGTGGATTACTTCTGCATTAGAAAGTAATATTGGTTTGAATGCCATTGCGCAATGGACATTTTTACAAAATAATAATATGCCTCAGGGTTTAGGAACTGGAGCGCTTTATACAAATAACTTTGATTGCCCGCTTGAAGTTTCCCAAGGGCAATTGTGGTATAATAAAAAAAGAAACTGGAATTTTGATTTCGAGTTAATAAAATAAAAAAACTGGCGTAAAAGCCAGTTTTTATGGTTAAATAGTTAATGATTTTATTCTTTTCCTCCGCGTAATCCTGATTGCCATTCTTTAAGTTCCTGCCATTTACCCTCATGGGCCAGTAATGCTTGTTTCGGCCATGTACTTGGATTGTGAATTGCGTAGCTTTCACCGGCGGTATTTAAAATGGATTGTACTTTTTCTGTTGAAGTTTCGGATAAATCTTTCCATGTATAAATTCCCGAAGCATTAAGTAGAGCTTCAATTTTTGGTCCGATTCCTTCTACTATTTTTAAATCGTTTTCTTTTACTTTTTTACCAAAACCAGTTAGAGCCAATCCTGAATCAAACAGGAATGCCGGTGTGCTGGCAACGAATGATTGGGTTGTGTGTGATATATTGGCTTTTTCTGCTAAATCGGTCTCTAATGAGGCGATTTTTACATTCAGATTATTTGTATTGGATCTGCAGGCATCTAATTCTGACTGTAATGATGCGATTAATGAATCATCAGCTTTTGTTCCCATTTTTCCAATCAGGTAACCTAAAATTCCGGAGATTAATCCCACTAAAGCAGGTATTAAGATACAAGGTATATTCATAATGTTATTTTTTTTGAGATTAATTATTTTATTGTAATTACAGTTCTTCTGTTACTGGCTTTTCCTTCACTTGTGGTGTTATCTGCTATCGGTTCATCCTGACCTTTAGATTGGGTTTCGATTCGTGCTGAATCAATACCATTCTTTGACAAATAATTTTTAGAGAATTCAGCACGTTTTTGTCCTAAAACTATATTAGCATCACTATTTCCAACATTATCGGTATGTCCAACAACTAAAACAGCAGCATCTTTAATGTTTTTAGTATATTTGACAAGATCAGCCACTTTTTGTTTTTCTTCGGCATTCAGACTTTCAGATGATTTATTAGTATTGAAATAAAGGATAAGAGGATCACCGTTAATTTTAGCCTTCAAAATACTCCATTCGTCAGTTGCTGAATTTGTATCCAATGCTTCAAATTTATATTCAGCGGGACCTAAAAGTGTGTCTGAATCCATTTTCCATTTATCTGTAATTTCTCCTTTGGTATCAAATTGTGATGCCGCTAAACCTTTTAATACAAAATAATTTTTCACATCATTTGCCCTTGCTAAGCCAAGATTTTCAAATGTAGTTGTGTTTGTTTCGTCAGAAGTTGCGTATCCGGTTATCGTTACTTTTTGCTTTGGATTAGAAATCAAAAATGTTTTAAGATTTTCAATTCCAAGTGATACAGAATCACTAACTGGCAGTATAATTGCGTAACTGTTTTTTATGAACTTGAGGTTGTCGTTAGTACGATACTCAATTCCGGAGCCATTAAGAATGAACGGAACAAAGTTGGTCTCGGAAATGACAACAGGAACTTCTTTATTCGTTTTTGGTGTTTCCTCACAGCAATTGCAGCAAAATTTAAGATATAAAAAAGTACCTAAAATTATTGTTATAGCAATGCCTAATAGATAAAGTGCTTTTTTAGACATAGTGAAAATATTAAGATTCTATCAAATTTAATAAAAAAAAACACATAACACACTGGTAATGAGTTGTTTTTGTGTTTTTAATTAGTTGCAAGTTTGAATGTCAAAGACAAATCTTCATTTTTTGAAATCTTCGCATAAATTAAATTAAGTACCTTGCATAGAAATTAATTTAAAGACAATGGTCGAAATAGAAAGAAAGTTTCTGGTTAAGTCAACTGACTTTAAAGAACAGGCTTTTACTCAAAATAAAATTGCCCAAGGCTATTTAAGTTCTTTACCGGAAAGAACGGTACGAATCAGAATTAAGGGTAATAGGGGGTTTATTACGATAAAAGGAATCGGTCATCATGGTGGAATGACGCGTTTTGAATGGGAGAATGAAATTCCGCTGGATGAAGCACAGGAATTACTTAAATTATGCGAAAAAGGTAAAATTGAAAAGACACGCTTCGAAATAAAATCAGGAAATCATATTTTTGAAGTCGATGAATTTTATGGAGAAAATGAAGGTTTGGTAATGGCGGAAATAGAACTGGAATCAGAAACAGAACCTTTTGAAAAACCGGATTGGCTGGGTGAAGAAGTAACAAATGATAGCCGATACTACAATGCTTATCTAAGTAAAAATCCTTTTAAAGACTGGGAAAAATAATAATTTATGACACAATTATACGATTTGATTATTGTGGGTGGAGGTCCAATCGGTCTTGCCTGTGCAATCGAAGCTCAAAAGAAAAACCTAAATTATCTGATTATAGAAAAAGGGGCAATTGTCAATAGTATTTTCAATTATCCTTTGTATATGACGTTTTTTTCTACAGCAGAAAGACTTGAAATAGGTAATATTCCCTTTAATTGCCTGGCGCCAAAGCCGGGTCGGCAGGAAGCATTGGAATATTACCGAAATATTCACCGTTATTTTGATTTCAATATTAATTTATTCGAAAAAGTATCTGAAGTTCATAAACAGGAAAGTCAGCTTTTTAGAATTACAACCGATAAAGGTATTTACGAATCCAAAAATGTAGTTATCGCAACAGGTTTTTATGATATTCCGATAGAAATGAGTGTAAGAGGTGAGGAGCTTTCAAAAGTTCGTCATTATTACAAAGAAGCACATGAATATGCCTTTAGAGATGTTTTGGTTGTCGGAGCAAATAATTCGTCTGTTGATGCAACTTTGGAATGCTGGAGAAAAGGAGCGAATGTAACTATGGTTATTCGTAAAAACGAAATCAATAGTCGTGTAAAATATTGGGTAAAACCGGATATTGAAAACAGAATTGCCGAAGGGAGTATAAAAGCCTATTTTGAATCGAATATTACTGAAATTAGAGGGAATGAGGTAGAAATTGAAACGCCTAACGGAAAAGTGGTTGTTAAAAATGATTTTGTTTTAGCATTAACAGGCTACAAACCTGACTTATCTTTTCTTGAAAAAATAGGCATTCAGTTATCTGATGATGAATTAAAAACACCAGCGTACAATACTGAAACGATGGAAACAAATGTAGAAGGATTGTTTTTGGCAGGAGTAGTTTGCGGTGGCCTGCAGACTCACAAATGGTTTATTGAAAATTCACGCATTCATGCTAATATGATTGTTGATTATATAACTTCAAAATAAAAATACAACAGACTACAGGATTTTTAACCCTATAGTCTGTTGTAAAATTAATTAAGAACTACAGGAAAGCATGGAACAACCTACTTTTGAACGCGCCCAATCCGGTCGTTTTGCAAACCATCTTTCTTTTTCAGGCTGCTCTTCATAAGGTTTTTTTAATAATTCATATAATTCGGCAATTAACGAATAATCTCCTTTATCAGCTGCATCAATTGCTAATTGCGCCATATAATTTCTTAACACATATTTAGGGTTTACAGCGTTTTGAAGTTTATTTCGTTCTTCATCTGAAGTGGTTTCATTATTGAGATGTTCCAGATAATCGGTAAACCATAATAGCCAATTGTCCAGAATGGTATCCTTAATTTCTTCGGGATTATAAAAAGCATCTTCTATAGATTTCAAAGCATTTTCCGGAGAATCTGTCTTTTTAAATTTATTCAGATTGCGATAAAAAATAGTCATATCCGTTTCTGATAATTGCAGATTCGATTCTAAATAAGCTATAAATTCATCGTCATTTTCAATTGGAGTAACCAATCCCAATTTACTTAAAATCATTTTTTTGTAATCGGAATCAAATTCAGTGATAAAGGATTCTAATATTTTTTCTAAAGGCTCGGCTTCGTTAATTAAAGGATAAAGAGCATTTGCCAATTGATACAAATTCCATTGTGCAATCTGAGGCTGATTACCGAAACGATATCTTCTGTTCTGACTGTCGGTCGTATTTGGTGTCCAGTTTGGATCGTAATTTTCCAGCCATCCGTAAGGACCATAATCTATTGTTATGCCGTGAATCGACATATTATCCGTATTCATGACACCGTGAACGAAGCCAACTCGCTGCCAGTGCAAAATCATTTCGCGGGTTGTATTGGCAACGGTTTTAAAAAACTGTAAATATTGTTCTTTTGGTTCTCCCTTTATCTCAGGAAAATAATATTTGATGTTGTATTCGACGAACTCTTTCAAATTCTTTAATTCGTTTCTGGCGGTAAGCATTTCAAAACTTCCAAAACGAATAAACGATGGAGCGACACGACATACAACAGCACCTTTTTCGTATGCAGGATTTCCGTTGTATAAAATATCACGAAGCACTTCATCCCCAGATAACATCAGTGAAAGCGATCTGGTAGTAGGAATGCCCAAATAATACATGGCCTCGGCACATAAATACTCCCGAATAGAAGATCGCAAAACGGCCAGACCATCAGCAGTTCTGGAGTATGGTGTTTTTCCGGCTCCTTTTAATTGTAAAGTAAAAAACTGATTATCATGTTCGACTTCAGTCAAGTTAATGGCTCGTCCGTCACCTAATTGTCCCGCCCAGTTTCCAAACTGATGTCCCGCATAACACATTGCATACGGACGTGTATGAGGAAGAATTTCTTCTCCGGAAAAGACATTCAGGAATTCTTCAGATTGAATTTCATCAGCTGAGATTCCAATCATTTCTGCCACTTCTTCAGAAGCATGAATTAGTTTAGGATTGGATGGTTTTGTTGGATTTACATAGGAAAATACTGCTTTCGAAACCTGACGAATTTCATTGGTTTCATCAGGATCAGCAGGTAATTCATTTGTAAAACGATTACGTATTGTTAAATTTTTCATGCGGACTAATCGATTAATTTATCGGCGTACATCTTTTTTAATTTGTGCACTTTCGGGTCAATTACCATTCGGCAATAACCTGCTTCCGGATTGTCATTGTAATAATTTTGATGATCTTCTTCTGCTTCATAAAACACCTGAAACGGTTTTAGCTGGGTTACAATTGGATTGGCATAAACCGGTTTTAATTCTTCAAGAACCTTTTCGGCTATCTCTTTTTGAGTTTCATCATGATATAAAATAATAGAACGATATTGTGTACCGCTGTCTGCACCTTGTCGGTTTAGGGTTGTAGGATCATGGCTCGTAATGAAGATAGTAATCAGGTCATGATACGATATAATATCTGGATTAAAAACAACTTGTATCACTTCGGCATGACCGGTTCGTCCTGTGCATACTTCTCTGTAAGCAGGATTTTTAATTTGTCCGTCAGAATAACCGGATTTTATGGTTTCAACACCTTTTAAACGTTGAATAATAGCTTCTATACACCAGAAACAGCCACCTCCAAAAGTTGCAATTGCTTGATTTTTCATGTTTTATGGTTTTTGACTTCTAGAATTTGATTAAAATTATAGTTTTATCAAATTTAAAACTATTTATACGTTTTTCGGCTACCTGAAAAGTTAATTGAATTATAAATAAAAAAGCCGAATAACACATAATTTACAAATTTTTAAATAAATTTAATGAACTTTTTATTGTCTTAGTTTGTTGTTAATGAGTGATATATGATTATATTTACTGTACTAACCATTTGTTGAAAACCATTAAATTCAAACCATTTGTCTTATTTTAAAAATAAATATCACAGAATAGTTTTTAACGCTTTTTGGTGTTTACTTTTTGTTTCCGCTAATTTGATGGCACAAACTGAAAATATCGATACTTCATGTCCTCTAAAAACCATATTTGAAATTTTTAAAAAGAAAGATTCAGTTTTAGTGATCAAACCAGTCAGGAATAATTTTTTTCTGGTAATTCCGGTCATCGGTTCTCAACCTGCCACCGGATTTATGTTTGGGGCAGTTGCTCAATATACTTTTAAAGGAAAACAGACAGAAGATAAATACTCCATAGCAAATTTTGGAATTATATATACTACTAAAAAGCAATGGATGATTAACGTTAAAAATAATATTTTACTCAATAATAATAAGATATTCCTTAGCGGAGACTACAGGTTTTATATTTTTTCTCAGCCCAACTATGGTTTAGGTACTGGAATAATTCCGAGGCATACTGTAGATAGCGATTTTGAAATTAGCCCTATTGCCGAGCCAATGGATTATAATTATTTCAAATTCCATCAAACGGCTTCCTGGAAAGTAAGCAAGGACTTTTATTTGGGAGGAGGTTTAAATTTTGACTGGTATTCTTCAATAAACGATTTTAATCTTGACGTAGAAAAGGGACAATTTACAAATCATTATAATTATAGTAAAAAATACAATTTTGATAATACTGAATATTTTCTAAACGGATTTAATTTTAATGCAGTTTACGATTCCAGAGACAATCAGGTAAATGCAGGCAGAGGATGGTATGCAAATTTAAATTATCGATTAAATCCTGTATTTTTTAAAAATCAGGAATATAGCGGTGTTTTGTATGGAGAATACCGTCATTTTATACCTCTTTTTAATCCTAATAAACGATATATTCTTGCACTGTGGGCTTATGGACAATTTGTTGTAAACGGAAAAGTGCCATATTTGAATTTGCCCGCAATAGGCTGGGATCAGCGGAGCAGGAGCGGAGAGGGGTACACACAAGGATTATTTCGTGGTCCCGGGCTGATTTATTTTTCATCAGAATTTAGGTTTCCAATAACTTGTAATCAGGTTTTAAGCGGTGTTGCGTTTACCAATTTTACAACAGCAAGTAATGATAACAACAGTGTTCGTCTTTTTAATCATATCCAGCCTGCTGCAGGAATTGGTTTGCGGTTATTAATTGATAAGGCAACAAAAACGAATCTTATTGTTGATTATGCATGGGGACGAAACTCAAAAGGATTTTATCTTAACGCAGGAGAAACTTTCTAAAATTAAATATCTTCTTTACGATTTTAATTACTCCAGTAGTTCTATAGGTAATGTTGTTGAATTATCTTTATAATTGTATTTTTAATGATTATAATGTTGTTTGAATTAAAATTTTAAGTTTATAATTGATAAATTCTCAATTCTGTAAAAAAGGAATATATTTGTATGCAAATAGAAATACAGAATGGATACCAAAATTAACAACACTTCATTAGAAACTTATTTTCAACGTTTTCGTGAAAATATAATTGGAATCAATCAGGAGTTTATATCGCCTTACGGGAAAAAACAGATTGTTTACACTGATTGGACGGCAAGCGGAAGATTATATTGTCCTATTGAAGAAAAGCTTTTAAACGAATTTGGGCCTTTTGTAGCCAACACCCATACCGAAACCACTGTTTCAGGAACTGCGATGACAAAAGCGTACCATCATGCACGTCGGATTATAAAACGGCATACTAATGCAAGTTCCGATGATGTTCTAATTACAGATGGAACTGGGATGACAGGTGTTGTCAATAAGTTTCAGCGTATTTTGGGTTTGAAAGTTCCTGAAAACCTGAAAGCTTTTACTAATGTACCAGCCGAGAAAAGACCGATTGTTTTTATTTCGCATATGGAACATCATTCGAATCAGACTTCGTGGCTGGAAACTATTGCGGATGTTGAAATTATTCCGTCATGCGAAAAAGGACTTTTTTCTTTAGAGAATTTGGGTCTATTATTAGAAAAGCATAAAGACAGAACGATAAAAATAGCTTCAATAACGTCTTGTTCAAATGTGACGGGTTTAAAAACACCTTTTCATGAAGCTGCAAAATTAATGCACGAATATCATGGAGTGTGTTTTGTGGATTTTGCCTGTTCAGGACCGTATGTTGAAATTGATATGCATCCTGAAGATCCGGAAGCGTATCTTGACGCAATTTTCTTTTCGCCACATAAGTTTTTGGGCGGTCCTGGAACTTCCGGAGTATTGATTTTTAATAAAAAGTTGTACAACAATATGATTCCGGATTGTCCTGGTGGAGGAACGGTAAGCTGGACCAATCCGTGGGGTGAGCATAAATACATCGATAATATTGAAGATCGTGAAGATGGTGGAACTCCGGGTTTTCTACAGGTTATTAAAACAGCTTTAGCTATTGAGCTGAAAGAAGAAATGGGTATTGAAAATATCCTGCAGCGTGAGCATGAAATTGTAGATTTTATTTTTAATGAACTGAATACAGTTGACAATATTAAAATTTTGGCGGGACATCATCAGGAGCGTTTGGGCGTGGTTTCGTTTTTTATTGAAGATTTACATTTTAATCTGGGAGTGAAATTACTGAACGACAAATTCGGTATTCAAACCAGAGGCGGCTGCAGCTGTGCCGGAACTTACGGGCATTTCTTATTGCATGTCGATCAGGAAGCTTCCAATAAACTGGTAGATGAAATTACGATTGGGGATTTGATCAAAAAACCGGGATGGATCAGAATGTCGATTCATCCAACGACAACCAATGAAGAAATTGCTTTTGTTTGTGAAAGTATTAAGAATTTGGCTAAAAACCATGAAAACTGGAAACTGGATTATACGTATGATAAAAACACCAATGAGTTTATTCATAAAAATGCGAATTCGTTTGAAGACGAGTTGGTTTCTGGATGGTTTGCTTCTTAATTAGAAAATAATAGATTATCTAGACCCGACAGTTTCTTTGAAACCTGTCGAATTTGTTTTTTTGAAGAGTTTAGAAATCTTAAAAACCACAAAACCTCTAACGTAGCCCCGATAGAGCGGTTATCCTTTTATGGCGGGGTTCGCCATAAAAGATAGGAGTGAAAGCGGGACTTTTGGTCTTGAAAAACTTTAAAAGTTGTGCTTCTAAGCAATTAACTGATAATCATGCTGGTTTTAGTTTGCTATTACAAATAAATGTATTAATTTTGCAGACCTTTTGGCAAAGAAGAGTTTCCATTAGGTATCAACTATTTATGTAAAACAACTTCTGTTTTTTCTACTGCTTTATGAAACTCGAGGAAAACAGAATACAAATTTTTTATCAGCATGTCTGAACAAATTAAATCACAAGAAGAGTTTTTAGCAAATTTTAACTGGCATAACTTCCAAGAAGGAATCGATGCAGTAGATGAGAAAAACTTACAAGAGTTTGAAGAACTAGTATCTAAGACTTTCATCGCTACAGATCAGGAAGAAGTAGTGGAAGGTGTTGTTGTTAGAATTACAGATAGAGACGTTATCGTTGATATCAATGCTAAATCTGAAGGTGTTATTTCTTTAAATGAATTCCGTTACAACCCAAATTTAAAAGTTGGTGACAAAGTAGAAGTATTAATTGACATCCGTGAGGACAAAACAGGTCAGTTAGTATTATCTCACAGAAAAGCACGTACTATTAAATCTTGGGATAGAGTTATTGCAGCTAATGAAACTGGAGAAATCGTTAACGGTTTTGTTAAATGTAGAACTAAAGGTGGTATGATCGTTGACGTTTTTGGTATTGAAGCGTTCTTACCAGGATCTCAAATTGACGTTAAGCCAATTAGAGACTACGATGTATATGTAAACAAAATGATGGAATTCAAAGTGGTAAAAATTAACCACGAATTCAAAAACGTTGTTGTATCTCATAAAGCTCTTATCGAGGCTGATATTGAAGTACAGAAAAAAGAAATCATCGGTCAATTACAAAAAGGACAAGTATTAGAAGGTGTTGTTAAAAACATTACTTCTTATGGTGTGTTCATTGACTTAGGTGGTGTTGACGGATTAATTCACATTACTGACCTTTCTTGGAGCAGAATCAACCACCCAAGTGAAGTTCTTGAATTAGACCAAAAATTAAACGTTGTAATCCTTGATTTCGATGATGAGAAAACAAGAATTCAATTAGGATTGAAACAATTAAACGCTCACCCATGGGATGCTTTAGATGCTAATTTAACTATTGGTGACAAAGTAAAAGGTAAAGTAGTTGTAATCGCTGATTACGGTGCATTTATCGAAGTTGCTGAAGGTGTTGAAGGTTTAATCCACGTTTCAGAAATGTCATGGTCAACTCATTTACGTTCTGCTCAGGATTTCGTAAAAGTTGGAGATGTTGTTGAAGCTGTTATCTTAACTTTAGATAGAGATGACCGTAAAATGTCATTAGGTATCAAACAATTGACTCAAGATCCATGGACTGACATTACTTCTAAATACCCAGTAGGTTCTAAACATACAGGTATCGTTAGAAACTTTACAAACTTTGGTATTTTCGTAGAATTAGAAGAAGGAATTGATGGATTAATTTACATCTCTGACTTATCCTGGACTAAGAAAATCAAACACCCGTCTGAATTTGTAAATGTTGGTGAAAAACTTGATGTAGTAGTATTAGAATTAGATGTTGAAGGACGTAAATTATCTTTAGGTCACAAACAAACTACTGCTAATCCTTGGGATCAATACGAAGATTCTTTCGCTGTAGGAACTATCCACAATGGTGAAATTTCTGAAATCGTTGACAAAGGAGCTACTGTAGAATTCGGAGATGATATCGTTGCTTTCATTCCTACTCGTCACCTTGAAAAAGAAGACGGAAAGAAATTGAAAAAAGGTGATACTGCTGATTTCAAAGTAATCGAATTCAACAAAGAATTCAAAAGAGTAGTTGCTTCTCACACTGCTATCTTCCGTGAAGAAGAAGAGAAAAATGTGAAAGCTGCAACTGAAAATACTTCATCTAACTCTTCTACAAATGCACCAGCTGCAACTTTAGGAGATAACAATGATGTATTAGCTGCATTAAAAGCTAAAATGGAAAAAACTGAGAAAAAATAATTCTTAGCTTTTTATAAATAGAAAGTCCCACAGTGATGTGGGGCTTTTTTTGTGCTTTTTGTTTCAGATATTGGGTTTTATGTTTGTCAGTTCGAGCGGACTCGATAACCTCGTGATAATTGGAATTTGGAATTTAAAGAATTTACTTTTAGAATTTCAAGAAGCTATTTCCAGCTATCATTCCAATCTTTTATGGCGAACCCCGCCACAAAAGGATTTTCCCTTCTATCTGGGCTAGGGCACTGGTTTTCAGAATAAAATTAATTTGAAGCTAATAATTTTGCTTCTTCGGGAGTATAGTAATCTTCAATAGCATAAGAATTGATTCCTGTTATCTTCATTTCATCCAGAATATCTACTAAATTACCATAATTAGATTTTTTACTCGGCTTAATAATTACGGTAACGCCAATTTCAGGTCTACCCATTCCAGCGGAGTATTCATGAACTTTCTTATCAATAACTAATAATTCTTTACGTATTCCGTCTTTTCCATAATATACTTCTTTTGGGTTTTGGACAGGAGCGAACAACAATCCCATATATGTAATCATTTTATCGTTGTCATCAAGTAATACGGTTAGAATACGATTTTCATCTGGTCGGTTACATACAGGTTCCGGACCGCAGCCTCTATCACCATCTCCAAAGTTCATTATTTTTGGTTTGGCTAATTCAGTAGCAACCATAAAAAATATAATCAGTAAAAAAGAAATACTAACCATTGCAGTTAAATCGACTTTGTTATTTAGCTTTCTGCTTCTGACCTTTCTATTAATTTCCATAGTTTTGTGATTTAGTTGGCTGCTAATAATTTTGTTTCTTCGGGAGTGAATTCGTTTACAATGGCGTAAGTTTCAATTTTTGAAATCGCCATTTCATCCAGAATGTCTACCAAATTTTTAAAATTGCATTTTTTGCTTGGTTTTATGATTACAATTGGACCTCTATTCGAATCTCCAGAGTATTTCTGAATTTTATTTTTCTTATTTATGAGTTCTTTACGAATACCATCGGCTCCATATTTAAATTCTTTAGGTAATTTATCTGAATATCCAAGTAATCCTGAATAGGTAATAATTTTATCTTTGTCATCAAGTAAAACTGTTATAACACGATAATCTATGCCAGCCCCACAACGAATAACTCCATCCCAAACTGGATCTTTTTCAGGTAAACTTAAAGCCATTATTTTAGGCTTTGCCAATTCAGTTGCAACCATAAAGAATATAATCAATAAAAAAGAAACACTGACAATAGCCGTTAAATCAACTCTTGCATTTAACTTTTTGCTTCTTACTTTTTTAGGCAGATTTTCCATGATGAATCTATTTTGATTTAAAGTTATCGAAAAAAATGTTACATAAGTTCGCCGATTCAAAAAAGTTAAAATTTTTATTTTTAAATCTTTATTCATAGTGTTTTTTAAGATTGTTGATATTATGACTTCTTTAGTTGCCTTTTGCTTCTATGTATGCTTTCAGATGGGTAAGTATGAAACCGAAGGATTGGAAAAAGCTGTAATTTAAACCTTTTTAACTTACTCAATAGCGCTAAGTTGATTCAGGAGTTAAAAACGTAATTTTAGATATACCACGTTATAAAGAAATGTGATAATACTTTCTGGTCACTGATTGAACTCTCACTCAATAATGATGCGTATATTTGGAATAGTAATTAATAAATAATGCTATCTATGAAGAAAATAGGATTTTTATCGTTTGGGCACTGGTCCAATCATCCTTCCTATAAAACTCGTACGGCAGGAGATACACTTCTTCAGTCCATTGATTTGGCCGTTGCTGCAGAAGAAATTGGTTTGGATGGTGCTTATTTCCGGGTTCATCATTTTGCTGCCCAGTTGGCATCACCTTTTCCTTTACTTTCGGCTATTGGTGCTAAAACAAGCAAAATAGAGATTGGAACAGGAGTGATTGATATGCGGTATGAGAATCCATTGTATATGGTGGAAGATGCCGGCGCAGCCGATTTAATTTCAGGAGGACGTTTACAATTAGGAATCAGCAGGGGATCGCCGGAGCAGGTCGTTGACGGATGGCGTGCTTTTGGTTACGAACCTGTGAAGGGGGAAACAGATGCTGATATGGGGCGCAAAAAGGCCCTTGAATTTTTGAATAGGCTCAATGGTGAAGGATTCGCAGAGCCAAATCCGTATCCGATGTTTCCAAATCCACCAGGCTTATTGCGTCTTGAACCATATTCAGAAGGATTGCGAGAGCGGATCTGGTGGGGAGCTGCATCGAATGCTACTGCTGTTTGGGCTGCCGAAAACGGTATGCATTTGCAAAGTTCAACCCTTAAGTATGACGAAAATGGAAAGCCTTTTCATATCCAGCAGGCGGAACAGATCAGGTTATATAAGGAAGCCTGGAAAAAAGCAGGGCATCAGTGGGAACCACGGGTTTCAGTAAGCCGTTCAATTTTTGCTCTGGTTAACGATCAGGACCGGTATTACTTTGGAGAACAGGGAAAAGGGTCAGATAGTTTTGGTAATATAGAAAAAGATAAACGGGCAATCTTCGGAAAGAGTTATGCAGCTGAGCCCGATAAGCTCATTGCAGAGCTGGTTCAGGATGAAGCCATCCAGGAAGCCGATACGCTATTGCTGACAATACCCAACACACTGGGCGTTGAATATAATATTCATGTGCTGTCAGATATACTAAAATATATTGCCCCGGAACTCGGTTGGCGTTAAATCTTTAAAAAACACACAAAGTCCCCTCATCTTAAAAAGGGGACTTTTGACTTATCTGTATGCCTAACTAATAGCACAGACACAGTTTTAATTTCTAATTAAAAATGCTCCAGGTTGTTCTTCATTGTTGTCATATTCACCTTCTAGGCCAACAGATTCCAGTTCTTCCCAGTCATTTTCATCGTACTCCGAAATCAGATCATCCTCAAGGTGTTCTTCAAGATCGCCAAGTTCTAAGTTGTAATGATTGCTGGCAGTCAGTTCAGCTTCAAAGGCTCTATCCAAATAATCATCGTAATTTAATAGTAACTGCTCTTCATAATATGTCATATCGCCTGTAGATTCCTCATGCGTATAGAAGTTTTCGCATTTCATATAAATAAGTTTAAAGTTTGTAGTTTATTATGGCCCAATTAATTAGCCAGATTTAAAAGTACATTTTATATCCTGAAGAGATTTTATACAATTTTTCGGAATAATTATTAAGTTTTCATCTTGTTAACTGGTGCTGAATTTTGAAAAAAGGATTAAGTTGGAAAAAGGATGGCGTGTTACCTGATTATTAAAGTTTCAGTGATTTCAAAGTTTTAAGATTTATTAAACATAAATCATGAATATTATAATTTAATGGTAATGAAAAGATAAAGTCCAAAAAAGTTTTTTATATTTTTAAAGACGATTATTTTATAGGCATTATTTTTCTGCATTCCGGAATAAAATAGTACTGTACTCTAGTTATTTAATATTAATTCTTATTTAAATTTATAAGTATTAAAACCAAAATGAATATTATAGCGTAAATGAATTTATAACTTAAAACATTCATTATGAAAACTAGAAAATTTTTAGCTGTAGCAATTTTAGCTTTGGGATTCGGATTTACATCATTTGCACAAAAAACGGTAATGGTTGGAGGAGCTGCCATGTATCCAAATAAAAATATTGTCGAAAATGCCGTTAACTCAAAAGATCATACGACATTGGTTGCTGCTGTAAAAGCTGCCGGATTAGTAGAAACATTACAAAGCAAAGGACCTTTTACAGTATTTGCGCCTACAAATGCTGCATTTGACAAATTGCCCGCAGGAACTGTTGAAACATTATTGAAACCGGAAAACATCAAAACATTACAAACTATTTTGACTTATCATGTTGTGGCAGGAAAAATGAACGCTTCGGATATTGCAAAAGCAATAAAAATGGGTAAAGGAAAAGCAACTCTTAAAACAGTTAGCGGTGGAACTCTAACTGCGTGGATGGATGGAAAAGATTTGTATATCTCTGATGAAAGCGGAAATAAATCGAAAGTTACAATCGCTGATGTTAATCAGTCAAATGGTGTAATACATGTAGTGGATACTGTATTGCTTCCAAAAATGTAAAATTAAATTAAGTTAGTTGGATTCTTTACAATTTTAAAAAGTCACAGTTTTATTGATTAATAAAACTGTGACTTTTTACATTATATCTTCTTTACGTATTGTGTAATAATTACAATTTGCTGGCCATCTACTTTTCCTTCAATATATTCGGCATTTTCGTGGTCTAAACGGATGTTACGCACAGCAGTGCCTTGTTTGGCAACCATAGAGGAACCTTTTACTTTTAAATCTTTGATTAAAACAACAGAATCTCCATGTTCTAAAATTACACCATTACTGTCACGATGAATGATTTTGTTTTCGTCGTCTTCACCTTCGCCAGTAGCTTGTGCCCACGCAAGTGTGTCTTCGTCTAAATACATCATGTCCAGTAATTCCTGTGGCCAGCCAGCTGAACGCATACGGCTCAACATTCTCCACGCAACGACTTGTACTGCAATATTTTCATTCCACATACTGTCGTTTAAACACCTCCAGTGATTTAAATCTGTGTTATCCGGGTTTTCAATTTGATCAACGCAAGTGGTACATGCCATTATTGCTTCGTCAATTCCTCCTTTTTGGGTAGGCGGGACCTGATATACTTTTAGGTTTTCAGTTGCGCCGCATAGTTCACATTTAGATCCGCTGCGTTTGTTTAATTCTCTTTCGATGCTCATTATTTTGGTATTTATTTGAAAGGCGAAATTAGTTTTAATTGCTTTCGCTTGCAAGTTTATGTTATACAGGTTGTTATTTTAGGAAAAAATATAGCAGCCATAAAACAAAAAATATAATTCCAATTAGTAAGATTCTGTTTCCATGTTTTCTATCATCTTTAGAATAGGCGTAAATTCGATTTCCGTTAGGAAGTGTTTTTTTATAAGTTAGTAGATGCCATCCGATAAAAAACGCCCACAATCCACCAAAAAGTGCGGAAATGTATCCAAATATTAAAAATAAAGGATGATTTTTTTCTGGTTTTGCTAATTGTAATATTCTTTGTTCTTTTATTTTTTCAATTCTTTCACTACTTATATCAATTCCTTTTTGTTTTAAAACCTTTTTTGCAAGCGAAACATCGAATGCATTCCATTCATCACTTTTAGATATTACTTCAATTAATTCTTCATCTGAAAAAGTAAACAAATAATAATCTTTTTCAATTTCATTTATTTCTTTTTCAGATTTTTCAATTAGTATTTCGTTGACTTTATCAAAATCCTCTTTTTTAATTTTTAAACAATATTCAGTGCCAAAGCCATTGTTTGCAAAAGTAGGGTCAAAACTTAAAGAATTATTTTCTAAAAAATATGCAATGTTTTTCTCTTCTATTAATTTTATAAGTTCATTAGCTGAATTCTTGTGGTTGAATTTTTCAAAAGTTATAAATTCTTCTATCATATTTACTTCCTTTATTTCTTCACTCTAACTGCATTCGGAACCAGCATTTCATATTCACCGCCGTTTCGTAATACATCCCGAACGATACTTGAACTGATATAGGAAGTTCTGGCTGCAGTTAATAAAAAAACAGTTTCTATTTTAGAAAGTCGTCTATTGGTATGGGCAATAGCTTTTTCGAATTCGAAATCGGCTGGATTACGCAGTCCTCTTAAAATAAAATGGGCTTTTTGTTTGTGTGCCAGATCAATAGTTAATCCTTCGTAACTTATTACGGATACTTTTGGTTCATTTTTAAAAGTTTCTTCAATAAAGCGTATTCTTTCTTCAAGTGAAAACATGTATTTTTTTTCGGCATTCACACCAATGGCAATTACAATTTCATCAAAAAGAGAAATTCCTCTTTTGATAATGTCTTCATGACCAAGCGTGATGGGATCAAATGATCCGGGAAATATGGCTTTTCGCATTTTTTAGAGTTTGTAAGGTTCTGAGTTTCTAAGTTTTACTTTTTGGTAAAATCTATAGAAACGTTATTTTAGAATTTTAAAATTTGAAATGTATTTTAGGTAATTCTTTTTGGGTTTATGGCCTTCACCCATTCTTCTTTTTTACAAATGTCACATTTTGCAGTTCCTGCTTTGTGTTCTTCGGTATGTCCGCAAAAAGTACAGGCATACATTCCGTTAGCTGGAATGATTTTGCTCTTTTCATTAAACAAAGCAGGTAAAATCGGGAGTCCAAATTTTACTTCTTTATCTTCATAATAAAAAATACTTATATCGCCGCTAGGTTCTATAAAAGCGTGTTTTACCTGTCCTAAATGTTCAATCGAATTTACCCTAAGCTCAGAGAAAAATTCATCTTGTGCCAAAGTTTCTTTTTTGAAACTTGTAACAGAAAATTTTCCGTCATTGATCAGACATTCGGTTTTGCCTTCAATAAGCTCTTCAAATTTTTTGCTTTTGCCTGTTAACCAGGTAACAGATCGATATAAAATGATAATTACTGTAAAAACTACGATAGCTGGCACAATACCAACATCTTCATAAAACATTGGATCGCCCGCCGCTGAACCTAATGCAATAATAATGACAGTTTCAAAGACGGATAATTGTTTTACTCCGCGTTTTCCGGCTAATTTTAATGTTATCAGCAAAATAATAAACATTACTGTTGAACGAAATATGACTTCGAGAAGAAAAACTCCCGGTAATTCGTTAAATAACAATCTATCCCATTCGAAGATTTCTTTCATTTTTTAAAGTTGCTAAAATATTGATTTACTTATGTTTAATTGTTTTTTTTAGTTATGTTGTTTTCTTGTAATTTTTATTATTTCATCTTCCTGATAAAGCTTCAAAATGTCTTTTCTGGAATAATAGACTTTTTTGTTTGAATAGTTTTCTGATTTATTTAAGTCATCTACTTCATAAGGCATATATGCATCAAAATCGTTATGAGTTGTATAAATACTATCTATAGTTACTTTGTCAATTCTCAAGTTTGAATAATAACCATTTGAAAACTTTAAATTGTAAACATCACCTGAAACTGGATTTTTTATTAGAATACTGGTTTCTTCCTTTTTATCAAAATAATTATTGATTGAAAAGAAAATGAATCCAGCTATTACAATTGAACCTAAATACATCCATGGAGTAGAATTTAATTTTTCATTTCTTAGTTTTAGTTGAATGTTTTCCGATAAATCGTCATATTCAAATGTTTGTTTACAATGATCACATGCTATAACTACAAGTTTTCCAACAGGAAATAACGGAATTAACGTAAGATGGGTATATCTTCTGTAAATGTTAAAATGTAATGAGTCTTCTTGATTACATTTCGGACATTTTTCATTTAAAATCGTTCCGTTTTTTATGTTTGAATCACGGGTTCCAACTATAATCATCATAAATTAACCTCATTTATTATTTAAAAAAAGGTGCTAAGATCTTAGAAACTTAACACCTTGATATCTTAGTGACTATTCTAAAGCCAGCTCAATAGCATTCGTAAACAAATCTTCCAGAGATATTCCGGCTGCTTTGGCTTGCTGCGGAATCAAACTTTCTGTGGTTAATCCCGGAATGGTGTTCATTTCGAGCATATGTGGTTCGTTGTCTACAATGATGAATTCGCTTCGTGAGAAACCTTTCATTTTTAAAACTTCGTAAGCACGTTTGGCTGTTTCGCCTATTTTTTGTGTTAGTTCATCAGAAATTCTCGCTGGTGTGATTTCTTGTGATTTGCCTTCGTATTTGGCTTCGTAATCAAAGAAATCATTGTCTGAAACAATTTCAGTGATTGGTAGAACGGTAATTTTTCCTTTGTAATTAATCACTCCAACCGAAACTTCCGTACCGTCCAGGAAACTTTCGATGATGATTTCGTTGTCTTCTTTATAAGCTACTTCAATCGCAATTGGCAATTCGGCAGCAGTTTTTACTTTTGATATTCCGAAACTTGAACCTGCCTTGTTTGGTTTTACAAAACAAGGCAAACCTACTTTGTTTACAATTTCGTCTGTATTGATGACATCTCCTTTATTCAGGTAATAAGAAATTGCGGTTTTGATTCCGTATGGTTTTAAAACTGACAATAAATCACGTTTGTTGAAGGTTAAAGCGGCCTGATAATAATCGCAGGATGTTTGTGGAATTTGCAATAACTCAAAATAGGCCTGCATTAATCCGTCTTCGCCTGGTGATCCGTGGATAGCATTAAAAACACAGTCAAATTTGATTTTTTCACCATTTACGGTTACCGAAAAATCGTTTTTATCAATTGGAAATTCAGCATCCTTTTCATCTACATAAACCCATTTCTCCTTAAAAATATGAATACGGAATCCGTTATATTTTGTTTTATCAAGATATTGATGTACTACGTTTCCTGAGATTAGAGAGATTTTATATTCGCTTGAATATCCGCCCATGATGATGGCAATGTTTTTCATTTTTTGGTGTTTATGTGTTTAATCTGTTATAATAGTTGATTTGTTAAATCGTTTAATCCAAATATCTTTAAAAACCTAAAGCCCTAGCCCTGATGGAAGCGACATCCTTTTGTGCCGGGTTCGGCGCAAAAGATATAGCGAACAGCAGGAAACAGCTCCTGAAAATGAAATTCCAAATTTTTAAATTCCACATTCCAAAAATCTTCCTTCGACTTGCTCAGGATGACAATAATATTACTTTCTTGTTTTAAACAAAATTATCATTTTTTTTGAAACGAAATAGCTTTATCTTTGCGTCAACTAAAAATAAATTTATGAGTTTACGTAAGTATTTAACTAGCCGGGTGTTTTTTTTACAAGTATTAGGTGCGGCTGCTATTATTGCCGTTTTAGGTTATTTGTTTATGCATTGGTTGACTTTTACAACTGATCACGGACATGAAATTGCAGTTCCGGATTTAGCGAAACTGACCGAAGAGCAGGTGGAGGAAAAACTGGACGAACTGGACCTGGATTATGTGCTTTTGGATAGTGTTGATTATAAAAGTGAATTTCCTAAATATAGTGTAGTGGAGCAGGATCCGCTGCCGGGAACAAAGGTAAAAGTAGGTAGAAAAATATATATTAAAATTAATGCATCCGGGTTTTCGTCTGTTCGAATTCCGGATTTAATCGATAAAACATATCGTGAAGCGGTTCCAACATTGAAAGCCTTAGGGCTTGAAGAAGGAACGATTACCTATATTCCGAATCTGGGAAAAGATATGGTTATGGAACTTCGTTATAAAGGCAGAAACCTAAAAGCAGGAGACCGCGTATTAAAAGCATCCAAAATTGACTTGGTTCTTGGAGACGGAAAAGCAACTTATGTAGATGAAAGTGAGATAGACAGTACTGCTGCGCCAACTGATGAAAACCCAACTGATGAACGATAATAATGAAAATTTAGACCTGGAAGACGAATTATTCGAACATTTCAGGTTTGATGTACCTAAAGGTCAGGCGCTTTTGCGAATTGACAAATATTTGATGAATATGATTCCGAATGCAACCCGGAATAAAATTCAGAATGCGGCAAGCGAAGGAAGTGTTTATGTAAATGAGATTCCGGTAAAATCAAATTATAAAGTAAAACCTCTTGATATTATTACGGTGATGTTGTCGCATCCCCCGTTTGAAAACCATATCCTTCCTGAAGACCTTCCGCTTAATATTGTCTATGAAGATGATGCTTTGCTGTTGATCAACAAAGAACCGGGAATGGTGGTTCATCCGGGTCACGGAAACTACACCGGAACTCTGGTAAACGCATTGGCACATCATTTTGACAACCTGCCCATGAACAGCAGCGAACGTCCGGGGCTGGTTCACAGAATTGATAAAGATACCTCTGGACTTTTGGTAGTGGCGAAAACCGAAGCGGCAATGACGCATTTGGCGAAACAATTTGAAGCCAAAACTTCTGAACGTGAATATATTGCACTGGTTTGGGGAAATGTTGCCGAAGAAGAAGGAACAATCGAAGGAAACCTTGCCAGACATTTAAAAGACCGTATGCAAATGGCCGTTTTTGCTGATCCTGAAATAGGGAAGCCTGCCATTACACATTATAAGGTTTTGGAGCGTTTTGGTTATGTGACTTTGATTTCATGTCGTTTGGAAACCGGAAGAACACACCAGATTCGTGCGCACATGAAACATATTGGTCATCCGTTGTTTAATGACGAACGTTATGGTGGTCATTTGATTTTGAAAGGAACTACGTTTACCAAATACAAACAGTTTATCGAGAATTGTTTTAAAGCTTTGCCACGTCAGGCGCTGCATGCTAAAACTCTTGGTTTCGTGCATCCAAACACCAAAGAAATGATGCGTTTTGATACCGAATTGCCTCAGGATTTTCAGGATTGCCTCGAAAAATGGCGCAATTATTCGAAATCACATCATGTTGAGGAGGAAGAGTAGTAAAGAGTAAAGAGTAAAGAGTAAAGTATATATTAAGTTCCCCTAAATAGTTATTTGACTTTTAGGGGTATTTTTTTAAATGCAAAAATATAAATTCAAGAAAAGATACTTATTTGACTTAACTCTAAAAATCTAAAAAGTCCAAAAAGCTAACCATCTAAATTTAGTAAGTTTGTATTAAAGCAATTACTGCTTGTGAAATATATTTTATCTGCATGGAAAACAATTTTGATCTAAGAACTGTCAATGTTACGCGTTACATCACGCCTTTGCGCGAAGGAGGTTCTTTGCCTGCTTTGGCAGAAGCCGATGACGATTTTAAATATGTCCTGAAATTTAAAGGTGCCGGTCATGGCGTAAAAGCTTTGATAGCCGAATTGGTAGGTGGACAAATTGCAAAATCCTTAAAACTACAGCTTCCGGAGCTGGTTTTCGCGAATCTTGATGAGGCTTTTGGAAGAACGGAAGCCGATGAAGAGATTCAGGATTTGCTGCAGGGAAGTCAGGGATTGAATCTGGCACTTCATTTTTTGTCAGGTGCCATTACGTTTGATCCGGTGGTAACGACAGTGGACGCTAAATTAGCTTCGCAGATTGTGTGGCTGGACGCTTATATTACCAATGTCGACCGAACTTTTAAAAACACCAATATGCTGATTTGGCATAAAGAATTATGGCTGATCGATCATGGAGCATGTTTATACTTTCATCATTCCTGGAACAATTGGGAGCAGCATGCGAAAAGTCCGTTTGCGTTGATTAAAGACCATGTATTGCTGCCTCAGGCTTCACTTTTAAAAGAAGTTGATGCCGAATTCAGAGCACTCTTGACTCCTGAAATATTAGAAGAAATTGTCAATACGATTCCGCTGGAATGGCTGCAATGGGAAGATACCGATGAAACGCCCGAAGCCTTGCGAAATGTCTATTTACAGTTTTTGCAGACCCGATTAAATCATTCCGAAATCTTTGTAAACCAGGCTCAAAATGCAAGATAGTCACTTATATGAGTATGCCGTAATTCGTGTGGTACCAAGGGTAGAGCGCGAGGAATTCCTGAATATTGGAATCATTTTGTTTTGCAAAAAAGCCAAGTTTATAAAGGTTCTTTTTCACTTAAATAAAGAAAAAATACAAGCCCTTTCTAATGATTTCGACATTGAACAATTAGAATGTAATCTAACGTCATTAGTAAAAATTACCAACGGAGCCAAAGACGGCGGTCCAATTGCAGAGTTTGATATTCCGGAACGTTTCCGATGGTTAACGGCTATTCGCAGTTCTGCTATTCAAACGTCAAGACCGCATCCCGGAATGTGTGAGAATTTGGAGAAAACGATTCAGCGATTATTTGAAGAGTTGGTTCTTTAAAAATGTTCAAAGCTACAGAGTAACAAAGGTTCAAAGGTTTTATTTAGGAGCTGTTTCCTGCTGTACACTATATCTTTTGTGCCGAACCCCGCCACAAAAGGATGCCGCTGCCATCAGGGCTAGGGCATTCGTTTTCATAAGAGATTTTTTTCTCATTTTTTTCATTCCGAGGAGCGAGACCTGAGCTATAGCGAACAGGCAAAGCAAATCAGACTAGAAACTGCGCAATCAGAATCGCCAATCTTTATCGAATTACGAGTGTGATTTCTCCTCCGTCGAAATAACAAACTATGCGGTTGCTTTGTGTTGAATAGTGAAAACTTTGCGCCTTCGCGACTTTGCGAGATTTAAAAAAAGAAAAACTTAGAAAACCTATGCGCACCCCTTTGCGAATTTTCGCAGTAAAACTAAAGTTTTCATTAATTTATTTATTGGGTTAATACTTATTTTATTGAGTCAATATTTGTTATTAAAATAATATACCTTGTCAAAATAAATTCAAGTTTACAGAATGCACTCAAAATACCTATTCATTTTTATCACTTTATTTTCAATCCAAGTAAATTCCCAAATTTTAGAAACTGTTTTAGAGACTAAAAAAGATTTTCGGGCAGCAGATTCGCTGTTGAAAGAACCTAGTTTTTCTGTTCACAAAGACAATTATTTTTTGACAGGAGTGCCAATCAATACCGATATCACCCGTAATAATGCAGACGTTAAATATCAGGTAAGCTTTAAGCTTAGACTGAAATCAAAGCCTTTATGGGGTGGCTTTTTTCCCTATTTGATGTACACCCAAAAATCTTTTTGGGATATTTATGCCAGTTCAAAACCATTTTCAGAAATTAACTTTAATCCGGGTGTAGCCATTGTGCGTCCGTTTTATTTAAAAGGCGGAAGACTGACGTATGGAACAATCTCTTTAGAACACGAATCAAACGGCAGGGATTCTATCTATTCCAGAACCTGGAATATGCTTGCTTTTTCCTTAAAAACACAGGTTTCACCACGTTGGATAGTCGGACTGAGAGGTTGGTTTCCTCTCGTTGATAAGGAAGATAATCCTGGACTCACGAAATATGTGGGTTACGGCGAAGCGAGCGCAACTTATCAGATTCAGCCTGGACGATGGAGTGCCGACATTCTTTTTAGAAAAGGAAGTGGTCTTATCAATTACGGATCTTTGCAGACACAAGTAAACTGGAGACCTTACAAAAATGAAAATTATTATCTCACCCTTCAATGGTTTGTAGGCTATACAGAAAGTTTAATCGATTATCAGGAACATAAAAGCATGTTACGTTTAGGATTTACGATAAAACCTGAGAATATGGGAATTTTTTAAATCGTAAAGTGTGATTTTTTAATTACAGATTCTATAATATGAACTTTGCGACTTTGCGTCTTTGCGCGATAAAAAAAATCCTTTGTGCAACTTTGCGTAAACCCTTAGCGAATCTCTGCGTTACAATTTTAAAGTCTCTTCTCCAAAAACACAAACTCCAATGGTTCATCAGAAATGGCAATATGAATTTCGTTTTCAGGAAAAGCTTCTCTTTCGCCTGTAGCCACATAACCATGACGTTTGTACCATGCAATCAATTCTTCACGAACCGAGATTACCGTCATAATAATACTAGATAATCCCAAAGCTTTGGCATGATTTTCAGCCTCTGCCAGCATCTTTTTACCGATTCCGCTGTTTTGAAGTTCCGGTGAAACGGTTAACATTCCTAAATACAATTGCTGTTCTTTCTTGACCAGTAAAACTGAACCAATAATCTGATTGTTCTCCGTATATTTCAGGATTGTATTTTTTGGTTCCTGAATAGTTTGGGTCAATTCCTCTTCCGTAGTTCTTTTTCCTTCTAAAATGTTAGCTTCGGTAGTCCAGCCTTTTTTGGAAGTTTCGCCTCTGTATGCTGAGTTGATTAATGTTGTTAATGCCGGAATGTCTTGTAAGATTGCTTGTGTAATCATTTTGGTATGCTCTATTATTTAATCTTTTTCAGCTTTAGCTAAAAATAATTGATTCACCGCCAGCTTTAGCCGGAAGGACAAAATTAGGATATTAAGGAATGGCTTTACTCTAATTTCAACAGTTTTTTAGCTAAAGCCGAATAGAAATTAAACAGAAACGTTTGAGACCATGCAAGAAATCACAAATTTTTAAATTAAGAATTTGAATATAAAAATTAAAAGTAATATTTGAATTATGCGGATATGGTTTGCTTGTAGAAAATCAGCTTTCTCTTTATAATTTAATATAGATAAGTATTGAAAGTTACAGGTATTGCAATAAGTATAAAAATATAGAGCCAAAAAAGTATGTCACCTTTGAAAGGGAAAATTTTATAAAAACAATAAGTTAAAGAGCAATAAGCAAATTCTAAAATAATAATATTAGAAAAGCTTTTTGATTTTGTTTATATTTTATCTAATTTATTCATAAAAATCTTTGCTAGCGCGAGCGTCACGCTCGTGCCCGTTACAATTGGTTTTGAATTTCTTTGTGTTCACGAGCGAGACGCTCGCGCTAGCAGGGGATCAAGTTCTGAAATAATAGAGTTAGAACTGCCAGTAAAAGTTGCCCAAAATGAATTAGTGTCTGGTAAAAATTCAGCTTCGTTGTCTTCAAAAATATTATAATTCTTGTCAATTGAATTTTCAGGAACAACGATTAAAAGATATTGCCAGATTGCCATTGTATTTTTTATTTTATGGAGCTTATTTTTATATGTTCAAATAATCTTCCAGTGTTTGGTAAAAAATAAAATCCGTTTTTATTGAGTTTATAAAATGCATCTTCAGACTGAATCGCAGAAACTTGTTTAAGACTGTTATTTTCAAAAAAATAAATGCCTTCAGATTTTGGAAGTGATCTAAGATTTAAATTTTGTGGTAATGAATCGACGCTAAATTTTGCACCAGAATCACTTATTTCATAAATAGAATTGCCTTTCTTATTTTCTTCGGTATAAAATTCTGTATACAGCCAAATACCATTTTTTTGAAAACTCCCATTATCTAAATCTGATTGGAAAGGTGGTGCATAAGCAATTATTGTAGAGTCATTTTCTAAATAACAATCTGTATCAAAAATAAAATATGAGTTACTCTTTTTAATAAGTATTTTAGAAATTATAGGATATTTAGAATCTTGCACTTTTGTTATCAATACATTTTCTTTTTGTAATAATGTGTCTAAAGGAATATACTTTGAGTAAGTCTCTAAATTTATTTTTTGATAGGGATTATATTTATTATCGCAAGAATATAAAGCAATTAAAGAAAATAATAGAATTGATTTTTTCATGTTTTTATCCTAATTTTACAATATTATTTAACAAATAATTATAAAATATAAAAGTCTGTGTATTCATGTGTATGACGCTCTTGCGAGCGTAGGAAATATTTTCAAATGCCAACGTAAGATCTATGTTAGATTAAGTTTTTCAAATAAAACTCTATTTCTTTCACTCGAATCTTTTAAAATTTTATCAAAACTTAATATTTCAACATACATGTTATAGTTGTCATTAAAGAAGAAATATCCATTACCACTAGGAAGAAGTTTATATCCGCCGTCTTTTGCATATGCTTTAAGTTTTTTAGTTAAATCGCAAATTATATAAGTATAAATTGGAGTATTTTGTCTAAAATCAAATTCTCTTTCATTTTTATCTTTAGCATCACCGTCAATTATTTCCCTTGCATAACGTGTAACTTGTTGAATTGGATTTTCTTCATCAGAATAATCATCACGCATTGGTCTTTTAAATTCAATTATAACAATGGATTCATATGGTTTATTATCATTTGAAAAAGCAAATGGTTTATTAAATACTATTAGGTCAGGTCTCTCGTTTGATTCAGAATTTAATGGTTTAATTTTTTTAAATTTTTTATCTGAAGCTAAATACTTATGATATGATAATTTTTCATCTATCATCCAAAGATTATGATCTTCAAAACCAATTTCATCAGACAAAGTTTGAAGAGGGAATATTAAACTATGGACAGCTTTTTCTGGAGCTTTTGTTTTTAAAAATTTTTCAAAAAGCTCTAAAACTAATTTTCTGTGGATAACATATTCCGATAGTTTTGAATTTCCAACTTCAATAATTTTGGCATAGATTTCTTTATGTTTTTCTGTAAAAGCTTCCTTGTCGTCTTCATTTTCAATAAATTTCAAAATGGTCTTAGCTTCTTTTTTTACATCAAGTTCTAAACTTTGTTGAATTTTAAATAATTCAATTTCCATTTTTTCTTCTGAAAGTGTGGAAGGTATCTTTTTTAATTCGTTTGGCTTATATTTTAAAAGTTGTTTATATCTGGGATGTTGCGATACAAATTCTTGAACTTTAATATATCTTGTTTGTGAAAGTTTCTCAATTTGGTCTTTGAACTCAGAATAAATTAATTCAGTGATTTTTTGTCTTAATTCTTCTTGGGTTGTATCATCAGGAAATGAGATTTCTCCTTTTGTAAATGCGATAGTAGTTCTTTCATCATTGACATTATTATTTAAAAAATCTCCTTCTACATAAACAGCTATTGAAAATGGGATTCCTTCTTTATCATAAAGAAAGTTATCCATTTCTGGGATATCAATTGATATTTTATCAAAAATTACTTCTCTTGTATTAGCACAATAATGAATTTTACTATAAAGTTTTACAAGACTTAAATTAAATTCATTTTTTCTAATCTTAATTTTTTTAGATTTTACTTGTCCTCTTGTAAATAATTTAAAAAGATCATTAATAACTATTTGATTTCCCTGATCATTTAGTAAAATTCTAGGACAATTTTCGTTTAGAAAATAAACAAAACCGTGTTCAATTATTTTTAAAGCAATATCTTCAGCTTTATTATTGCACCACTTTCTATATTCCTCTTTTAAGCCATTTAGTTTAACAATAGTATATCTTTCTTGTGTTGTATTAACTTTTTCCAGACTATGTTTTTCAATTCCTCCTTTTGTAGGTTCGAAATTAAATTTTCTTAAATTCCATTGATCATTTTCTCTAAATCTGCTTTCAATTTCTGCTTTTTTGAATGCTCTTAACCAAGTAAATCTTCCGATTCCTTTTCCTCCTTTTGCAAATTTATATGTTGAATGTGCATAATTAAAAGAATCAAAATTTTCTGAATTAAAACCATTACCATTATCTCGTATTTCAAAATTTACAATTTCTGGTAAACTTTCGCTATCCGTTTCATTAAATTCGATTTCTTTTTGGGTAGAACGAATAATATTTACTTCTATGATACCTGTTGATGTGGCGCTATCTTCTTCAATTGCTTGTATTGAATTTACAATTGCTTCATAAAGAGGAAGTAATGTGTTGCTAAATGCAAGTTTTTTTTCGTTTATTTTTCCTTTTATGTCTATTTGCATATTGTGTCAATTTCTTATTGAATTTGAAGAAAGAATTTTAGAGATATAACATGTTATTTTTGTTCTATTTTGCTTAATAAAATGTAGATTTTATTTTTTATCAAACATATTAAATTTACTTACAAAAAACTAATAAAAAGAGCCACAATCAAACATGAGTTAATCTGTTTAATTCGTGGCTTAAATAATTTATTAAAGGAGAATTATTACCCCAAGAAACTCTTCAACTCCTCATAAGTCCCAATCTTCACACTAACTTTTTCCTCATTAATAACACTCTCAATCTGAGTTGGAATTGGAAGCGTAATTTCCAAAGCAGGTTCAACTACATCCAAGAATTTAATTGGGTGAGCCGTTTCTAAGAAAACACCAATGGCATTATCGTTTTTCTGCAATTCTTTTTTCAAACCTAAATACCCTACAGCACCGTGAGGTTCTGCAATATAACCATCTTTGTTATAAATATTTTTCATAGCTTCAAGCGTTTGCTCATCGGTATAGCTATAAGAAGAGAAGTCTTTTTCGAAAGCTTTCAGGTCATTATTGTACAATTCCTGAATCCTGATAAAATTGCTTGGGTTTCCAACATCCATAGCGTTTGAGATGGTCGCTTTAGAAGGTTTTGGGTCGTATTTTCCATTTGTTAAGAATCTTGGTACGGTATCGTTTACGTTTGTAGAGGCTACAAAATGTTCAATTGGCAAACCTAATTTCTTTGCCATAATTCCGGCACAGATATTCCCGAAGTTTCCGCTTGGGCAAGAGAAAATTAACGGTTTGTTTTGGCTTTTCAACGCTTTATAAGCAAAGAAAAAATAGAACATTTGCGGCAACCAGCGCGCAATATTAATAGAATTCGCCGAAGTCAGGTTTTTATGCAATAAAGTTTCATCTAAAAACGCTTTTTTCACCATATCCTGGCAATCATCAAAAACGCCATCAACTTCCAACGCTTTAATATTTTGTCCTAAAGTGGTCAATTGTTTTTCCTGAATGTCGCTCACTTTTCCTGACGGATATAAAATCACGACATCAACACCATCAACGCCTAAAAATCCGCTGGCAACAGCACCGCCGGTATCTCCGGAAGTGGCTACTAAAACAGTGTTTTTAGCATCTTTTTTGTCTTTATTGAAATACCCGAGGCAGCGTGACATAAAACGTGCTCCAACGTCTTTGAAAGCCATGGTAGGACCGTGAAATAATTCCAATGAATAGATGCCGTTTTCTATTTCCACAACAGGAAAATCAAAAGACAAAGTATCTTTAATAATTTCTCTTAAATTCTCCTCTGGAATTTCATCGCCCACAAATTGATGAATCACATCAAAAGCGATATCATTGTGGCTCAGATTTTCGATTACATTAAAAAAGGCAGGATTTAAAGGCGTGATGGTTTGCGGAAAATACAATCCTTTGTCACTCGCTAATCCTTGTATCACTGCTTCTTTAAAAGAAACTTCCGGGGCATTATGGTTTAAACTGTAGTATTTCATTTTTATTTTAGATTTTTAGACTTTAGAATTTTAGAATTTTAGAAAGTAAATTCCAATACTAAAATTCTAAATTCCAATAAATTATGGTTTACTATTTTAAGCGCATTTTTTGTCATTTCGACGGAGGAGAAATCTTCGCAAGTAACTCCGCAACGAAAGTCCAATCTTTGTAGAGCTTCTCGTGGAGATTTCTCCTCCGTCGAAATGACAAACTGCACGGTTATATATTGTGTCTTTACTTTGCGTGGACTTCGACTTCGCTCAGTCTGACAAACTTTGTCTTAATACTTAATTCTTTTTACTTGATACATTTCAAATTTTACAAAACGCGTACACCATCCGGATTAATTTTCGAAACATGAATTTCATACGGTAAATTCATTTTTTCATAAACCTCACTCATAGCTTTGGCGATTTGGTCTGCGGTGTTTTTTCCTCTGCTTAAAGCAAATATCGAAGGACCTGAACCTGAAATTCCAGAGCCTAAAGCACCGTTTTCATAAGCCGTTTGTTTGATCAGGTCAAAACCTGGAATCAAAACGCTTCGTAAAGGTTCTACGATTTCGTCATGAAGTGATCTTCCAATCAAATCGTAATCTTTAGTGTATAATCCGGCGATTAATCCGCCTACATTTCCCCATTGCATAATCGCGCTTTTTAGGGAAACCGTTTGTTTCAATACCGAACGGGCATCCGATGTTTTTAATTCAATCTGAGGATGAACCACGGTTGCGAACAATTCTTCCGGACTGTCAATTCGGATAATATCAAGCGGAGCATAGCTTCTTACCAAAGTAAATCCGCCTAAAAGGGCAGGGGCAACGTTGTCTGCATGGGCATTTCCGCTGGCTAATTTCTCGCCCTGCATAGCAAACTGTACTAAGTCTTTTCTTGAATATGGTCTTCCTAATAATTCATTAATTCCGAAAACCGCTCCCGCAGAACTGGCAGCGCTGCTTCCGATTCCGCTTCCCGCTTTGATGTTTTTATAAATTTCGATTTCAAAACCAAAATCCAATTCATCCAAAGTTTCCAGCATCGCCAAAGCTGCCACACCCGAAACATTTTTTTCGGTTTCCAAAGGCAGATTAGCACCTACGATTTTAGTAATATGAACGCCTTTTTCAGCTGTCTTTCGAATAATCATTTCATCGCCCGCATTGTCTAAGCAAAGTCCAAGAACGTCAAATCCGCACGAAAGATTCGCAATAGTTGCCGGGCAAAATAGTTTAATCTCAGTCATAAATTTTGTTGTTGGTCGTTGGTTTTCGGTTGATGGCTTGACTATCAATCATCAACTAATAACTATCAACTAAATTATATATTTCCTATACGAATTACATCTGCAAAAATCCCTGAAGCGGTAACGGCTGCACCGGCACCGGCTCCTTTGATCAATAAAGGCTGGTCTATGTAACGATCGGTGTAGAACAACACGATATTGTCTTTTCCTTCCAGATTGTAAAAAGGATGGTCTTTTGGAATGAATTGCAAACCTACGCTTGCTTTTCCGTTTTCGAATTGTGCTACGTATTTCAAACGGGAATCTTTGGCTAAAGCTTCTTCGTAAATTCCGTTAAAATGTCCTGCATGTTTGATTAACGAAGCAAAAAAGTCTTCGTTGGTTATTGTTGCTAAACATTCAGCGGGTAGGAACGATTCGTTGGCGATGGCATCAATATCCATTTCGTAACCGCTTTCGCGGATTAAGATTAAGATTTTACGGGCAACGTCAATTCCGCTTAAGTCGATTTTTGGATCCGGTTCCGTGAAACCCTGAACTCCGGCTTCTTTTACCACATCGTGAAAAGAATTATTCTTGTCAAAATTGTTGAAAATAAAGTTCAGACTTCCTGATAAAACCGCTTGTATTTTATGCACTTTATCACCTGAAGCGATTAAGTTTTTTACCGTATCAATAATAGGTAATCCCGCACCAACGTTCGTTTCGAATAAAAATGGAGCGTTATATTGGCGTGACAGGCTTTTTAGTTTTTTATAATTGTCGTAAGCAGAGGAACACGCGATTTTATTACAAGTTACAACGGCAATACTTTGTTTTAAAAATTGCTCGTAAGTCTCAGAAACACTTGCGTTTGCTGTAATATCAACAAAAATACTGTTACGTAAATTCATTTCTTTTGCACGTTCAATAAAGACTTCCTTATTTGCAGGTTCTCCTTTATTTAAATCAGCTTGCCAGTCTTTTAAAGAAATTCCGTCTTCGTCAAAAAGCATTTTTCTGGAGTTTGACAAAGCAATTACACGAACGTTGATCTTTAAATTTTCTTTTAGGAATTTCTTTTGGTTGTGAATCTGCTCGATGAATTTTTCACCTACATTTCCAACACCCATTACAAATAAATTCAGCTGTTTGGTGTTTTCTTCAAAGAAATTTTCGTGTAACGTGTTCAGTGCTTTCTTAACATCTCTTTCGTTGATTACCGCAGAGATATTTCTTTCAGAAGCACCCTGAGCAATCGCACGGATATTCACGTTGTTTTTTCCTAAAGTACTAAACATCCTTCCGCTCAGACCCTGGTGACTTTTCATATTTTCACCCACCAAGGCAATAATGCAAAGGTCTTTTTCAACAATACAAGGATCAATTTTGTTTTGTAAAATCTCAATTTCAAAAGCTTTGTTAATGGCTTCTTCCGCATTATCAGCATCTGAATTTAAAATTCCGATACAAATTGAATGTTCAGAAGATGCCTGAGTGATAAAAATAACATTGATTTTTTCGTGCGACAGTACTTCAAACAAACGTTTTGATGAACCTGAAACTCCGATCATTCCCGGACCTTCAAGGGTTAATAGCGAAATATTGTCAATATGGCTGATTCCTCTTACCGCTGCTCCATTTGCAGGAGCCTGATTGGTAATCAAAGTACCTTCTGCTTCTGTATCAAAAGTATTTTTGATCAGAATTGGAATGTTTTTTCTTAAAACCGGCTGAATTGTTGGCGGATATAACACTTTTGCACCAAAATGCGATAATTCCATTGCTTCCTGATAGGATATATTAGCAATTGGCTGTGCCTGTTTTACGATTTTCGGGTTTGCTGTAAACATTCCGTTTACATCAGTCCAGATTTCTAATTGTTGGGCATCAAGCGCTCCGGCAATAATGGCGGCAGTATAATCAGAACCTCCACGTCCTAAAGTAGATGTGATTCCGTCAAGTGTCTGAGCAATGAAGCCTGGTAAAATAGTAATTTGAGATTCATTATCTGTAAAATATTCCTGAATCAGTTGGTTTGAAATATCAAAATTAACAGCAGCTTTTCCAAAATCAGCATTGGTTTTGATTAATTCGCGACTGTCTTTATAAACCGCATTTTTACCAATTTGCTGATACGCCTGCTCAATAATATAAGAAGAAAGCAATTCACCAAAACTCATAATGGTATCGGCAGTTCTTGGAGATAGCTCTCCCAATAAGAAACAGCCATCCAATAAGGTTTCTAAATGGTTGATAATTCTTTTTACGTGGCTCAATAAGCTGCTTTGCTCGCTAACCGGAATAAGTTCTTTTAAGGTATCAAGATGGTTTTTCTCAATTTCAGCAACAATTTCTCTGAAATTTTCGTCATTTTCTGCTGCTTTTGCAGCGGCCAATTGCAACATGTCTGTTACTTTGCTGAATGCGGAAACAACAACAACCAATTTGTTTGCTTTAGAATTCTGGCTTATAATTTCGAGAACAAGTTTTATATTTTGTGCATTGGCAACCGAAGTTCCGCCAAATTTTAATACTTTCATTTTTGATTTTTTTTTCTTTTAAGCAAATATTTTTATGTATCCAAAGCCTTTCTTCTTTCATGAAAAAAGTATAGATAACCAGGATTATATGTAAAAATGTATACCCCTAAGGGGTAGTAGTTGTTGTAGTAGAAATGGTAGTAGCAGCAGTTGCAACTCTTGTTTGAGCTGTCATTGCAGATTGATATTTATTGCTGTTACGTTTCATTTTTGATTTTCCAAAAGTACAGTTTTTTATAAAAGTTAAAAAGACAATTTTTCTTTTTGCGAATATTTTAATAATTCAAATGATAAAAATTCAATATTGAGTATTTGTTAAAATTAAATCTGTAATGCTGACTTATTCGTATCTTTAATCCCCTTTTTGTGGCAGGTTGTAATTATTACTTCTTCGGTTTTATTGGATATAGAATTCAAAAATGAAAATTAGACAGCACTATTGCGAGAAAAACCATATCATATAATAAAAACAGAACAATCATTGTTATTGTGAAATATATAAGATGTCAAGGTTAGAGATTAAATATTTTAATATTGTTATAAATTGTTGTTTTTTAATGTTGATTTGTTGATTTTTGCGGTCTTAAATTATAATAAAATGAGTCATATCCATTATATAAGTACTGAAATCCTGACATTGGAATCTCTAAAGGAGATAATTGTCAATCAGAAAAAAATTGAATTATCTGATGAAGCAAAAGTAAATGTTCAGAAATGCCGTGATTATCTTGATAAAAAAATGGCTTCACATTCAGAACCTATTTATGGAATCAATACAGGATTTGGGTCACTTTGTAATGTAAAGATTTCAAATGAAAATTTATCAAAGCTTCAGGAAAACTTAGTAAAATCACATGCTTGCGGAACAGGTGAAGAAGTTCCTGCTGAAATTGTAAAATTGATGTTGTTGCTTAAAATCCAGTCTTTAAGCTACGGACATTCCGGAATTCAGCTGCAGACAGTAAACCGTCTGGTTGATTTTTATAATAATGACATCCTTCCTATTATATATACACAGGGCTCACTTGGTGCTTCAGGAGATTTAGCACCTTTGGCACATTTATCTTTGCCCTTATTAGGAAAAGGAGAAGTGCTTTTTGAAGGCAGAAAAATGGCCTCATCCGAAGTTTTAAAACACTTTAACTGGGAACCAATTATTTTACAGTCAAAAGAAGGACTGGCCTTATTAAACGGAACCCAGTTTATGGCAGCTTATGGAGCTCATATTTTGATTAAAGCCTACAAATATTCGTATCTGGCAGATTTAATCGGAACCATTTCATTGGAAGCTTTTGACGGAAGAATCGAACCTTTTAACGAATTGATTCATTTTATACGTCCTCACAAAGGACAAATTGTAACTGCTCAGCGTATCAATGAATTTTTGGAAGGAAGCGAGATTATTGCCCAGGAGAAAAAACACGTTCAGGATCCGTATTCTTTCCGTTGTATGCCTCAGGTTCACGGCGCTTCAAAAGATGCAATTGATTATGTTCGAAAAGTATTCAAAACCGAAATCAATTCCGTTACTGATAATCCAAATATATTTATTGAAGCCGATCAGATTATTTCAGGTGGAAATTTTCACGGGCAGCCTTTAGCCCTGGCATTGGATTTTATGGCAATTGCTTTGGCCGAATTAGGGAGTATTTCAGAGAGAAGAACGTATCAGTTAATTTCAGGATTACGCAATTTACCAGCATTTTTAGTTGATAATCCAGGATTGAATTCGGGATTGATGATTCCGCAATATACCGCTGCCAGTATTGCCAGTCAGAATAAACAATTGGCAACACCTTCAAGTGTAGATAGTATTGTTTCGAGCAACGGACAGGAAGATCACGTAAGTATGGGAGCAAACGGAGCAACAAAAGCCCTAAGAATATTGGATAACTTAGAGCGAATTCTGGCCATTGAGTTATTAAATGCATCTCAGGCCATTGCTTACAGAGAACCTTTAAAATCAAGTGATTTCATCGAAATGTTTTTGAACAGTTACAGAGAACTTGTGCCTTTAGTTAAGGAAGACAGAATCCTGCATTATGATATTGAGAATACTATAGCATTTTTAGGTAGTTTCCAAATTGAAAATGATTTGTTAACAATGGCTTAACATTGCAAAATAATATTGAAGTAATTTTGCACTATCAAAAATATAAAAATGTCTATAAACAGTATTTTCCAATTTTTAGTGCCGAAAGACAAAAAATTCTTTCCACTTTTTGAAGAAGCTTCAAGCAATTTAATTGAATTAGCTTCTAACTTACACGAAGCTGTAAACCTTCCATTGAAAGAAAGAGAAGTTCTTTTTCAGAAAATTGATGAATTAGAGCAAAGAGGAGAAGACATTACACGTCAAACCAACCTTGAGTTGAGTAGAAACTTTATTACTCCGTTTGACAGAGAGGATATCCACACCTTAATTACCTCTATTGATAACGTGGCTGATTACCTTCATGGAGCAGCAAGCAGAATGCGATTGTATCAGGTAGATAAGATTACAAAATCAATCAGAAAGATGACTGAAATCAACCTTGAAGCTTGTCAAAATATTGACAGTGCGGTAAAAGAGTTGAGAAATTTAAAGAATTTCAAAGTAATTAAAGACGCTTGTGCCAGAATCAATAAACTGGAAAACAAGTCGGATAACGTATATAACAAAGCAGTTTTTGAAATTTTTGAAAACGAAACAGACGCCAAAAATATTATTAAATATAAAGAAGTGTTATCTGTTTTAGAATCAGCAACAGACAAATGTAAGAGTGTTGCCAACATACTGGAATCTATTTCTGTAAAACATTCTTAATTCAATTTATTTCATTCTGAAGTTATAATTTTATGACGCTACTTATAATTATTATAGTATTAGCTTTAATTTTTGATTACATCAATGGTTTTCATGATGCGGCAAATGCTATAGCTACCGTTGTTGCTACAAAGGTTCTAACGCCTTTTCAGGCCGTTCTTTGGGCAGCATTTTTTAACTTTCTGGCTTATTGGGTTTTTGGATTTGGTGTTGCAGATACTGTTGCAAAAACAGCACACACTATGGAGATTAACCTCGTTGTAATCCTTGCCGGTGTTATTGCAGCTATTTGTTGGAATTTATTGACCTGGTGGTTAGGGATTCCTTCAAGTTCTTCACACACTTTAATTGGAGGTTTTGCAGGTGCAGCAGTTGCTCATGCGATTGCCGTACATGGTTTTTCAGGTTATATTGGTGAAGATGGAACTACGCATTATTGGTATGAAATAGTAAGCTGGTATAAATCAGGCAAAGATGGAGGAATGCCTTCCGGGGTAATTATCATTATTGCTTTTATTGTTTTAGCGCCTTTAGTGGGAATGATTGCTTCTTATTTAATTTCAATTTGGTTATTAAATGCTTCACGTAAAAGTATTGGTCCCAAAATATTTACAATCGCTTTAATGATTTTGACTGTTTGGTTCGTTTACAGTCAAATGGTTCCTTATGATAAAATTGGCAAGCCTCGTTTTGATTCACATTTTTGGAGCGTAGCTTTTGATCCGCATAATATTAAATGGTTTTTGGTAGCTTTTATAGTATTGACTGTAAGTGCATTTTGTTTAATATTTAGCAGTTTAAGTCTTCATCAGGCTGATGGAGCCTTAAAAAAGATGCAATTATTATCTTCTGCAGCTTTTAGTTTAGGTCATGGAGGAAATGATTCACAAAAAGTTATGGGTATCATTGCTGCAGCTGTAGCCGTTTATATCAATACTAATCCAGGTGTTCATATGAATTCATGGCTGGACGTTGTTTTGCCTAATGAAGATATGGGAGTAAAAGGTGTGATGCCAGGCTGGATTCCGTTAGCTTGTTATTCTGCTATTGCTGCAGGAACGTTGAGCGGGGGATGGAAAATTGTAAAAACAATGGGTTCTAAAATTACAAAAGTGACTTCTTTTGAAGGTGTAGCTGCTGAAACTGCAGGTGCTTTAACACTTTATTTTACTGAACATTTAAAAATTCCGGTAAGTACAACACATACCATCACAGGTTCTATCATCGGGGTTGGATTAACAAAACGTGTGTCTGCTGTAAGGTGGGGTGTTACTGTAAGCTTGATCTGGGCATGGGTATTAACGATTCCTATTTCGGCTCTTTTAGCGGGAGTGGTTTATTTTATATTGAGTGTGTTTATTTAATCGTAAAATGATTTTTGTAATATGTGAGATGTAAATATCGCATTTAAACATATAAAAAAAGCTGGTTTCTTAGTTTGAAACCAGCTTTTTGCTTTAATATATTTTATGATTCTCTGCTCATTTATTTCCAGTTCAACTGTAATGCAAAACATGTTTTTTCGCCTTTTGTAATACTAAATGTGGCGGTAGTGTGGTCCTCATTTTCACTTTCGTGAATTATGACTGTATCTTTTAAGGAAAGCTCTTTCATGAAATTCATTTCGAAGCTTTTTACTTGCTGTTTTAAAATTCGTTTATAATCAACGTGATCAAGACACCACTCCAGGTATTTAACGTTATTTACGTGATTGACAATATCAAGATCTGATAAATAAACTGTTTTTTCAAATACGGCTTCTTTATCATGGTTGATGTTTATTTTAGAAAAACCTTCTTCTGTTGCTCTGTTTTCAGGAAATAATTCGAAATGGTCATAAGCCAATGCCAAAGCTTCCGGACGGCGTAATTGGGTATTAAAAACAGCCCAATACGTTTCGCAGCCTACTATCTTTTTTCCGTTGACGTACATTTCTAAAGCACGGACAGAGCGTGAATTTTCCAGACTATTAATCCATGTTTTTACGGTTACCATATCTCCTGATTTTGGTAAAGTGTTAATTTCTACCCGCATTCGGCTTAAAACCCAGGCTTGATGAAACTCCTGCATATCATAAAAACTGATGCCGCCAATTTCTGAATGTGCTGCTGCAGTCAATTGCAAGATATTACAGAGATCTGTATATTTTAGATAACCGTTTGGAGTGCACTGCGTAAAATTGATTTCCCAGTCTTTGCTTAAAACGGAAGTGAAATTTGGTGATATTGGCATTTGTTTAGACTTCTTAGATTATTATAATTTTAGGATTTAGAGATAGCATATAGAGTATAGAAAAAGAGACTTTAATTTAACTTTAAAAGATTTTCTATGTACGTTATTATTTCTTTTCTATCTGTGGCATAATCGAACCATTTGGTATTATCGTTTCTTTTGAACCAGGTGAGTTGGCGTTTAGCAAATCTTCTTGTGTTTTTTTTGATTTCTTCGATTGCAAATGGCAATGAAAATTCTCCGTCAAAATAACTAAATAATTCTCTATAACCCACGGTTTGGAGCGCATTTAATGCTTTGTTAGGATATAATGCTTTCGCTTCTTCTAACAAACCTTCGCTCATCATCTTATCAACACGCAGGTTGATACGATCGTACATGATTTGTCTGTTGGCTTCTAAACCAATGAGAACAGAAGTGAAGTTTCGGTTGTTTTTCTTCTGATTTAGAAAAGAAGAGTACGGTTTTTGAGTTCCGATGCAAACTTCTACAAAACGCATCATTCGTTGCGGATTTTTAAGTGTCTGCGGATTTTCCAATGTTATTTTTTGAAAGTAATCAGGATCTAAAAGCCGTAATTGCTGCTGAAGATATTCAATTCCGAGTTTTTCATAATTGGAATTTACTTCGGAACGCACTTCGGAATCAATTTCAGGAAAGGCATCGAAACCTTTTAAAACGGCATCAACATATAAGCCTGAGCCGCCAATTAGAATTGCAAAATCATTCTTTTCGAATAATTCTTCTAATTTTAAAAGCGCTTCTTTTTCGTAATCGCCCACCGTATAGTTCTCAAAAATGGATTTATTTTGAATAAAATGATGTGTTGCGGATTGTAATTCTTCACGATTAGGAACAGCGGTGCCAATAGTCATTTCTTTGAAAAACTGACGGCTGTCACAAGAAATGATTTCGCATTTAAAATGTTCAGCCAAAGCAATACTTAGGGCTGTTTTGCCTATGGCTGTTGGTCCGACAATTGTAATTAAGTGTTTCATATTTTTTAGCCCGGATGGAAATAGAAACCCCGGACTTATGTTTGTTCGTTTTTTGTGGGATAAAAGAGCGACTTTAGAAGCTCCTTTTTACGCCTTAAAAAACAACAAAGATAAGGAGGAGTTGCAATGTACAGCCGGAATAGCTTCATAAATTAATGTTGTAATTCTGCTCCGCATTCATGACAGTATTTTGCATTATCAAAATGAAGTTGTGAACCGCATATCTGACAGGAGTTCTTTGTAGTGACGGTATTATTCTGAAGATTTTTTTTGGCAAATTCAGCGGTTACGATTCCGGTTGGTACGGCTATGATTCCGTAACCTAAAATCATGACCAGAGAAGCAACGAATTGACCTAAAGGTGTGATAGGTGAAATGTCACCGTAACCAACAGTTGTTAAGGTCACAATTGTCCAGTAAATACTTGCCGGAATGCTGGTAAAACCGCTTTCTTTGCCTTCGATCATGTACATTACTGAGCCTATAATTACTGTGCTGATGAGTACGAAATAAATAAAAACCAGAATCTTTTCTTTGCTGGCTTCAATGGCTTCCTTGAGCTGAATGGATTGATGTGAAATTTGCGGAATGTGTAATATTTTGAATAACCGAAAAAAACGTAATGCCCTGATGATTGATAAGATGCTTGCGCCCGGGAAAAATATCGACAAATACATGGGTAGGACTGCCAGTAAATCGATTATACCATAAAAACTGAAAATGTATTTAACGGGTTTTTGAATCGATAGGATGCGTAAAATATATTCAATTGTAAAAAATACAGTAATAACCCATTCACAAATTAGGAGTTCTGTATGATATTTTTGATTGATTCCCTGAACGGTTTCCATCATGACCAGAAGAACACTCAGTAAAATTAATCCCAGTAAAACCAAATCAAAAAGTCTTCCTAAAAATGTATTGGTGCCATAAAGGATTATTTTTACTTTTTCTCTAAAGGTTTCGTATTTCGATTTCATTTTTGTCATATGGACTAAGATAATGAAAATTGCGGGATTTTAAAAATGATGAATTTTAAGAGATTTGCTTTTTCGAATGTATTGTTGGATTATGTTTTTTACGTCACGATTATGCTGCATCGGAATTAAGATGTTTTTCAGTATTTCGATATTTGTAACTTGATAATTGAGATCATAATAGGCATATCCCTTATAAACTCCCTTTTCTATTAATATGGCGCTTCTTTCGTTGATATTTCTTCCTCTGTCGAGCAAAATCATGCTTTTGTTTTCGAAACTGTTTTCAGAGATAAACTGCTGTACTCTTAAATTATAGGTTTCTGGGGAAATTTCACCAATGCATGCGCCATCACATTCCTTGATTTTGTATTGAAAACATTCCTTTTTGGTTTGATATAAACCGGTTAATTTTTGACACAAATGATATTTTGTCGTGAATTTGAAAAGGGCATTTTTTCCTTCCTGTAAAGAAACAAAAGAGGTAATTTCTTTTTTACGTCCGTCTGCTTTTCCGAGTTTTAAATTCAAATAGCCGTTTGAATCTTTTTCTACATAAATGGCAAATGGAAAGACTGTTTTTTTCTGCGAGCGATTGTGTATAGGGCGGTTTATTTTTACTTCTTCACTTTCTTTCAAAAGAGCAATTAATTCACTGCCGGTTTCCTCATATGTTATGGTAAAAACCTCGGCCTGTATTTTTTTACTTTTGGTTGTAATTCCGGTAAAATGCTGATTGACTCTTTTTCGAATATTCATGCTTTTGCCAATGTAAATTAAATTTCCACTTTCGTTATGAATATAATAAACACCTGTTTTAGATGGCATTTGTCCAACGAGGTCTAATAATTTTAGAGAAATACCTTTTTCGATTTCGAATTTTACAAAATCTTGTACGATCGTTTTTTCCTGATCTTTTTCCAGAAGCATTTTGAAAAGCTTAGTCGTTGCAATGGCATCTCCGCTGGCGCGATGTCTGTCTGCCATTGGGATTCCGAGTGCACGGACTAATTTTCCTAAGCTGTAAGAAGGCTGTTCCGGAATTAATTTCTTTGCAAGTTCAACCGTACAAAGTGTTTTTGCTTCAAATTCATAACCTAAACGTCTAAATTCTGTGCGTAGAATCCGGTAGTCAAAAGAAGCGTTATGCGCCACAAGAATACAATCAGAGGTGATTTCGATGATTCGTTTGGCAACTTCAAAAAACTTAGGTGCTGAACTCAGCATAGCATTGTTGATTCCGGTTAGTTTCGCCACAAAAGGCTGAATCGGAATTTCGGGATTGACGAGGCTAATGAACTGGTCGACTACTTCATGACCATCAAATTTATAAATGGCAATTTCGGTAATTCCTTCTTCGTTAAACTGTCCTCCGGTGGTTTCTATGTCTAGTATTGCGTACATTTTCAATGTCAATATCAATAACAAAAGTCAATTGCAATGTCAAAAATCAATATTTTAAAATTGAATTTTGTTATTGATATTGTAATTGTCATTGAAAATTATTTTTTATTATTTATCATTTTTGAAGAAATTGCTATTAATTCTTCAAGTTCAATTAAGAGAGATTTTCGTTTTTCTGCATCTCCTTCTTTTGTATAATCTAATATTTTTAACGAATTTCCCGATTCCTTTAATTCTTTGACAGCCAAAGAAACTTTAAAAATAAAAACTTTATCAGATATTGTTCCTTGAGCTTCTCCAAAATTTAAATAAGCGCTTCCTGATGATCTTATTAACTGATTTTTATAATATTCATTTTCAAATATCTTTTCTAGTTGTCTGGTAAAGAAAATACATTCTCCGGCAAACCGAACCAACCGATCTTCAAAATTGAATATTTATTCCATTTATTTTTTTGCCATTGATATTTAAATTCTATCTTCCTCCAAAAATACTGCTTCCAATCCTAACCATTGTACTGCCACATTCTATTGCGAGTTGATAATCTCCAGACATTCCCATTGAAATTGTTGAAAAATGTGGTGTAGTAGAAATACATTGTTGCGTGTCCCTGCATTGTGCATCTTTATTTTGCAGCGAATCAAAAATTGATTTCAAATGCAGAAATTCTTTTTTGACCTGGTTTTGATTTTCTGTAAATGTTGCCATTCCCATTAAACCTAAGATACGAATATTTTTCATCATTTTAAGTTCGGAAGAAGATAATAATTCTGAAAGCTCTTTTTCGTCAAGACCAAATTTTGTTTCTTCTTCGGCAATATATATTTGAAGCAGGCAATCAATAATTCGATTGTTTTTTAAAGCTTGTTTGTTGATTTCCTGTAATAATTTTAAACTGTCGACACCATGGATCAAGCTGACAAAAGGAGCCATAAATTTCACTTTATTCGTTTGCACATGACCAATCATGTGCCATTGAATGTCTTTTGGCATTTGTTCCTGTTTATCTGTCATTTCCTGGATTTTGTTTTCTCCAAAAACACGCTGTCCGGCTTCATACGCTTCCATTAAATCTGAAACAGGTTTGGTTTTTGAAACTGCAACCAGTGTTACGTTTTCGGGCAAACTTGCTTTGATAGTATTTAAATTTGATGCTATTGACATGGTGTTTTGTTTTTTTATGAAAGAATAAACTGCTTAGAAATTTTCTCTGCCTTTTTACTTTCGCTGTAATCATAAAAGCCTTCTCCTGATTTCACGCCTAATTTTCCGGCTCTTACCATATTTACCAATAATGGACAAGGAGCATATTTAGGGTTTTTAAACCCGTCGTACATCACATTTAAAATAGCAAGGCAAACATCAAGACCAATAAAATCAGCTAATTGAAGCGGCCCCATTGGGTGTCCCATCCCTAATTTCATTACGGTATCAATTTCATAAACCCCTGCAACTTTATTGTATAACGTTTCAATTGCCTCATTTAGCATAGGCATCAAAATTCTGTTGGCTGTAAAACCTGGATAATCGTTTACTTCAACCGGAGTTTTTCCTAGTCTTTCAGATAAATCCATGATAATTTTAGTCACTTCATCGCTGGTATTGTAGCCGCGAATGATTTCGACTAATTTCATAATAGGCACCGGATTCATAAAATGCATTCCGATCACTCTTTCAGGATGTGCTACTACAGCTCCAATTTGCGTTATCGAAATAGAGGATGTATTCGTTGCTAAAATCGTATTATGCGAACAGGCTTCGTTTAATTGTTTAAAGATGTTTAATTTTAAATCAACATTTTCAGTAGCTGCTTCAACAACCAGATCAACCCCAACAACACCATCTTTTATATCAGTATACGTAATTATATTGGTAATAGTTTTGGCAACATCTTCCTGAGTGATAGTTCCTTTAGTTAACATTCGTTCCAAATTTGCAGCAATAGTTGCCATTCCTTTGTCTAATGATTTCTCAGAAACATCAATCAGTTTTACAGTAAAACCACTTTGAGCAAAAGTATGAGCAATTCCGTTACCCATTGTTCCTGCACCAATTACAGCTATTGTTTTCATTCTATTTTGGTATTTAAATTTTAAAAGTTAAGGTTTAAAGTGACTTTTTTGCCAGCTTTAAACCTTAAAAATAATGAGTATGTGTTTTGTGTTATTTATCGAAACAATCAATTATTTGATACGCGACTCTTAGCGCGTCTGTAGCTTGTTCCAAAGTCACAACAGGCGTAGTATCAGTAAAAATGGCATTTGCAAAAGATTCTAATTCATCAAGAATGGCATTGTTTTGTTCGACGTCAGGATTTGTAAAATAAATTTGTTTTTTTACACCTTCAGCATTTTGCAGGATCATATCAAAATCTCCCGGAACTTCAGGAGCATCTTTCATACGAACCACTTCACATCTTTTTTCCAGAAAGTCAACGGATATGTAGGCGTCTTTTTGAAAAAAACGTGTTTTACGCATGTTTTTCATCGAAATTCTGCTGGCCGTTAAATTAGCAACACAGCCATTTTCAAATTCAATTCGGGCATTGGCAATATCCGGAGTATCGCTAATTACAGAAACACCGCTGGCATTGATGTTTTTTACTTTTGATTTGACCACACTTAAAATAGCATCGATATCATGAATCATTAAATCCAGGACTACCGGAACATCAGTACCACGAGGATTAAACTCGGCCAAACGATGTGTTTCAATGAACATTGGATTTTCGATCATGTTTTTGGTGGCAATAAAAGCGGGATTAAAACGCTCTACATGACCCACCTGACCTTTTACGTTGTATTCTTTTGCTAAAGCGATAATTTCTTCGGCTTCTTCAACAGTGTTGGCAATTGGTTTTTCTATGAAGATGTGTTTTCCTGATTTGATAGCTACTTTTGCACATTTATAGTGCGAAAGCGTTGGGGTTACAATATCGATTACATCCACGGCGTGGATTAATTTTGCAATTGTGTTGAAGTTTTTATAACCGAATTCTTTTGAAATTCTTTCGGCATTTTCCTGATTTTCGTCGTAAAATCCAACTAATTCGTATTGGTCAGATTGTTGTAATAAGCGTAAATGTATTTTACCTAAGTGACCAGCACCTAAAACTCCTACTTTTAACATGTGAATGTATTTTAAACAAAAATATAATTTATTTGTTGAAAGTAAAAGTTAATACAATAAAGATTTAGCGATTTAATAATTAAAAATCAATATTTGATTTACTGTTTTGTTTCTTATTTTTGCGAAAACAAAACCTACCCATTTTGAAAGATACTGCCAAACATCAAGGACTTCGCAATCAATTAGTAAGCACTTTAGAACAAAAAGGAATTACTGACAGAGCAGTTTTGGATGCGATAAAAAAAATCCCAAGACACCTTTTTTTAAATTCAAGTTTTGAAGATTACGCTTATCAGGATAAGGCATTTCCTATAGGTGCAGGCCAAACCATTTCACAGCCTTACACTGTTGCATTTCAGTCACAGTTATTAGAAGTTAATAAAGAGCATAAAATTTTGGAAATTGGTACCGGTTCTGGGTATCAAACAGCCGTTTTGTGTATGTTGGGAGCTAAGGTATATAGCGTTGAAAGACAAAAAGAACTGTTTAAACAAACTTCAAATTTATTTCCAAAATTAAACATACGCCCGAAACATCTGTCCTTTGGCGATGGTTACAAAGGGTTACCAAGTTATGCTCCATTCGATAGTATTATTGTTACGGCAGGTGCACCTATTATTCCCAAACCTTTAATGGCGCAATTAAAAATAGGAGGAAGGCTGGTTATTCCGTTAGGTGAAGATGTTCAGATTATGACCTTATTAATCCGAAAAAATGAAACGCAGTTCGAAAAGCATGAGTTTGGAGAGTTTCGATTTGTTCCTTTACTGGAAGATAAAAATTAAAGATTAAACATAATTTTGTAATTCCTTAGGAATCCCTACACAAAGCAAATAGTTGCGAGCGATTGAATCAAAATAGAAGTAAGAATGAAAAAATATTTACTATTCCTCACTTTTTTATTTATACAAAATGTGAAGTCTCAAAGTGTTGAGCAACTAATTCAACAAAAAGTTTACAAATACGAAGAGATTCAAGTAAAACCAGAATTTCCTGGCGGTATGGAAAAGTTTTACAAATTTATAGAAACAAATTACAAAAAACCAGATGAAGCAAAAGGAGTAAGTGGTCCAGTTTCTGTAAATTTCATTGTTGATATTAACGGTTTTATAACTTATATTGACCTCAGAAAAGATATTGGATATAAAACAGGAAAAGAACTTATTCGAACTGTAATGAAGTCGCCAAAATGGTTACCTGGTGAACAGGATGGATATCACGTCAAAACAGAAATAAAATTTACTTTCAACGTAAAATAATATAAGGAACCGTAATAATTTCAACTACTCATAATTGCCGCTACAAGATATTTACGAATTTAGTAAAATTAACGTTTTTCATTACGTTTATGTTTACCCGGAAATACTCGTTTCATAATTAGCAAACATCTTGTATCGCCAAATGGATTCCTACGGAATGACAAGTTTGTGAAGACTTATTGATTTTGTAATTCAGAATACTATTTTATTCTCCCAACAGATCCCGTAGCGGAAGGCAAAAGTTCAAAAACCGAAGTAGGAGCAAGTCCGGATTCGATTCTATGGGAAACATACAAAATCGCTACATTGGTTTCCTGCTTGATCGTATTGATAAGCTGAATAACCAAATCGACATTTTCATCATCCAAACCTTCGACAGGTTCGTCTAAAATTAATAATGGCGGGTGTTTTAAAACGGCACGAACAATCAAAGCGACTCTTTGCTGTCCGACTGAAAGATCAATAAAACGTTTTTTTCGTAGTGCTGTCATTTCGATAACTTCGAGCCATTGTGCAACGATTTGTTTTTGCAGTGTTGTTGGTTCAATATATAATCCGATAGAATCAAAAAATCCTGACAGAATCATTTCTTCCAGGGTGTGGCTTTTTTGAAACAAATCCATCATAGATGTTGTGTAGATTCCGATTTGCTTTTTAATTTCCCAAACACTCTCGCCGCTTCCTTTTTTTCTTCCAAATAAAAATAAATCCTGACCAAATCCTTTTGGGTTATCGCCAGTTATTAAAGATAGAATAGTGCTTTTTCCGGATCCGTTTGGACCAATTAATTGCCAAAATTCCCTTTGTTTGATAGTCCAGGAAATATTATCTATAATTTTTCGATCCTCATAACTTACCGAAACGTTATCCATTTTTATTAAGACACTTTCGTGAAAGGTACTCAGTTCTAATGCCTTTGGAATGGCAGCTGTGTTTAAGGTTTTAAAATGAGTTTCAGTTTTCGAAATGGGGTGCAATTCAAATGTATTGTCTTTAATCTGAACTTTATTTGAAACAAAATGAAGCAGATCGGTAACGCGATTTACAATTTGAATAATCGCAATAATTTGGGATAAATTTTTTAAGGATTCGGACAAAATCACACGAGAAGCCTGGTCTAGGTGGTCAAACGGATTATCAAAAATGATGAAATCTGGTTTTTGTGCGATACAGTATTTCAGAAACTCTTTTTTACGTTCTCCTGAAGAAAATGTCCGTAGTTGTCTGTGTGATTCGGGAGAAGTTTCCACACTTTGATATTGATATTCTCTTTCGATGAATTTTTCGATTGAAATATCAGAGAATAAAATCCCTTTTTGATTATTAAAAACAGCCAGTTCTTCTTTGGCTTCGCCGGAAAGCAAAGTGTCTATGAATTTTTTTTTATTTACCTGATTGGTTAAAAGGATGTCCCAATGTTGTTTTTGATGCATTATGTATTTCTTGAAAAGATGTTATTTTTGTTTGGTTATCACTGGTAAATTATTCCGTGACCATTCGCTCCAGGAACCTACATAAAGTTTCGGAATCGGGATTCCGGCATAGTCCATTGCTAATAAAGTATGACAGGCCGTAACACCTGAACCACAATGAATGATTGTGTTTTCAGGTTTTGTATTACCTAAAATTTTGCTGTATTTTTCTTTTAATGTTTGGGGAGAATGATAAAAGCCCTCTTTATTTAAGTTTTCGCTAAACGGAACATTAATTGCACCCAGAATGTGCCCTGCAATTAAATCCAGCGGTTCGGTCAGTCCATCAAAACGGTTCTTGTCCCTTACATCAATAACAATGTTTTGGCTGTTATTTCGGGCTTTATCAACCTCTTCAATATTGGCTAAGGGCAATTGCCATTCTGAAACCGAATATTTTTCAGCTTCCTCAAAATTACCTATTTCTAAACTTATAGGAAAACCAGCTTTTATTGCCGCCTGAAATCCCCCGTTTAATACCTGTACTTTTTCATGACCGACAGCTTTTAGCATCCACCAAAATCGGGAAGCAGCATTCGAACCATTTTTATCATCATAAATAATGACATGGCTTTTAGGAGAGATTCCAAGTTTTGAAAGTACTTCTGAAAATTTATCGAAAGCAGGCAAACGATGTCTTCCTCCATTGCCAGGATTACAATCGACTGCAGCCAAATCCCGATTCAAATTGATATAGCGGGCGCCTTTTAAATGTTCGGTTTTGTAATTTTCTTCGGCATTTATACCGGCTCTCGCATCTATTAAGATAATTTCAGAAGAATTTTTTAGCTGAACTAATGCTTCAGGATTAATTATCGGAGACCAATTTTGTGACATCTGTATTTGTTGTAAAATGATTAATCAGGAATTTTTTCAATCAAAATTTCAGCATCTGATTTATCAAAATAAGTACACGTCATTTCAATGATATCAACACGCCATTTAGCAATTCCGCATTGCCCTGCGTGATTGCAAAAAGTTTTATAATCTGTCTGACCATCCTGATGTGCAACCAAAAACTCTATAAAACGTTCTTTGTTAGCCACATTTTCAATTTTTATTTCAGGGTATTTTTCATCAGAAGTTACAATGTAATTATTTACCCCGTAATATTCAATATGCCCATCATTTACAAAGGTGTCATAGCCTTTTACACCTAAAATAATTAAATCCTGTATATAATTGGGAAAATCTGCACCGCTTTTAACTTTGGCATGTGCTTCTTTTATTTGTTCGATTGTAAACATAAAATTTGATTTAAGGGTTTCACTTTTATTGCTTCAAAAATACAATTAATGGTTTTATAAATTGATCAAAAGATTCAATATGCGGTAAATGTCCTATGTTGGGAATTTCTACAAGTTTTGAATTTGGAATTGCTTTTTGTGTTTTTTTACCCAGTTGGGCATAATTTCCCATTGTTTTTCGGACTTCTTCAGAAACAAGAGGCTTTCCTAATGCTGTTTTATCTCTTGTTCCGATTATTAGAAGGGTAGGGATTTTGATATTTTTAAATTCATATAAAACCGGCTGCGTAAAAATCATCTCGTACATCAATGCCGAGTTCCAGGCTACGATACTGTAATCAGGAGCTGTAGTCCAGCCAGCATTTAACTCTGCCCATTTTTGAAAATCGGCATTCCATTTTCCATCATAATAATTCGTCATTTGGTATTTTTTGATGGCTTCATAGTTTTGTTTTAATTCACCGTCGTACCACCAGTCTACGTTTTTGTAAGGCACGACTAATTTCCAGTCTTCTAAGCCAATCGGATTTTCAAGCACTAATTTTTCAGCTGTTTGAGGGAACATTAAAGTGAATCTTGTGGCTAACATTCCGCCCATTGAATGTCCTAATATGGTCGTTTTTTCGATTCCCAAATGGTCTAGTAATTTTTTTGTATTCGCTGCAAATTGCTGAAATGTGTATTGAAAATTATCAGGTTTTGAAGATTTTCCAAAACCAATCTGATCCGGCACAATAACACGGAATCCTTCTTTTGTAAGTGCATGTATAGTAGTTTCCCAATAAGCACCGTTGAAATTTTTGCCGTGAAGTAAAACAATGTTTTTATTATTGTAATTTTTTGGAGTAATATCCATATAAGCCATTTTTAAAAGCTGACGCTGATTGCTCAGTTCCAGGAATTTTACAGGAAATGGATATTCGTAATTAGTTAAATTAATGTCGAGGGCTTTTATTTTTTCCTGCTGCGAGAAGCAAAAAAAAGGAAGCAGAAGCAGAATAAACTTTATGTTTTTCATTGTTGTATAGTATTTGTTGGGTATTTATAAAATTAAAACTAACCATTTTAACTGCAAAAATTTAAGTCATAAAATTATCAGAAAATAAGAGGTGGAGTTTAATGATTTTTATTATTAAAAAACAGTAATAGATTTGTTTGTGTAAAGGAATTTACTATTTGGAAAAGCTGTATTATAACAGGATAGTTTAAAGCAGGATGGAACAGGACGGTGTCTTAGATGCTTATAACTAAATTGGTTATAACTATTTAACCAATTTTTAACCAATTATGACCAAGAAAACTACGCTAAACTTTAAGTATATACTTAAAGTTTTTATGATTTGCGGGTTGATTACTTTTTATAGTAATTTAAATGCCCAGACATTAGCATTTCCGGAAGCTACCGGTTTTGGAAGATTTACCACAGGAGCAAGAGGATCTGCAAATCCTCAGATTTATTTAGTAACCAATTTAAATGACAGCGGACCGGGTTCGTTTCGTGATGCTGTTAGCCAGGAAGGGCGGTTTGTTATTTTTAAAGTAGGAGGTATTATTAACGTAGCCTCTTCAATTGCAATTGCAAAAAACACCACTATAGCAGGACAAACAGCAACTGGAGAAGGAATTGTATTGTTAGGCGCTAAAGTGTCATTTACCGGAGCAAATAATACTATTGCCCGTTACCTTCGTATTCGTTTTGGAGCGACCACTCAAAATCAGGATGCTTCGGGGATATCAAATGGTGCAAATATAATTTTGGATCACATGAGTTTTACATGGGGCACAGATGAAGTATTTTCTGTTAATTGGGATAATAAAGGTACTAGTCCGGATAATATAACAGTTCAGAATTCCATTATAGGACAAGGAATGCACCGACATAATCACTCCGCAGGAGGATTAATGCAGCCTTCTGCAGGGGGTAAGATAAGTTTGATTGGAAATTTGTACATCTGTAATAAAACCCGTAACAATAAAGTAAAAGGAATTAACGAATTTGTAAATAATGTTGTTTATAATTGGGGAAATTACGGAAATACATACGGTCACACCGAATCTGGAGATGCCTACATTATGGGGGGAGATTCTGCAGGAGGTTCAGATGTTAATATAATCAATAATTATTTTATAGGTGGTCCTAATACAAGTTCTACAGTTTCATCACCCTTTAATCGCGGAAATGATAATTTCTCTTTATATGGTTCGGGAAATTATTTTGACAATAATAAAGATGGAGTACTAAATGGTGCTTTAGTTCCTTACGACTTAACAGGGTATCCAACAGGAGATTTAGCAACACTTTTGTCAGTACCGTATGATTATCCAATGAAAAACACAGCATTGTCAGCTGAGGATGCTTACAATAAAATTGTATTAAGTGTTGGTGCTTCTTATCCAAGACGCGATCAGGTAGAGAATTTAATGATTTCAGATTTGATTTCTAAAGGGACAACAGCAACTTATGTGTATGTTCAAAGTGATTTGACAAAAAAGTTTGGATTTATTAATGGTGGCGCGGGACATGTGTATGGTGCCCCTGCTCCTTTGGATACTGATAATGACGGTATGCCAGATACATGGGAGGATGCTAATGGATTAAATAAGAATGTTGCAGATGCTTTATTAGTAAGCACATCAAACGCACCATATCTCAATATTGAATTGTATATTAACGGATTAACAAATGAAACCCCGCCAGATTTTCTTATTCCGCCATCTAATGTGAATTTCACAAATATAGCTTCTACTGAAATTCCGGCTTCAAGTTCTTTAACCGTTAACTGGATTGACGGTGCTGCGAATGAAGATAATTACATAGTAGAGCGTTCAGATAATGGCACTGATTTTACAGTAATTAATACCTTGAAAGCAAATGCGACAACTTATAATGATACCGGTTTGCTTCCAAATACAAAATATTACTATAGAATTAAAGCGACAAATAGTAACGCATCATCAGTTTATGAAACAGGAAGTTTAACCACACCGCCAATTCCATCAGCTCCTGTAAAAGCATCAACACCTATTCCAGATACCGGACTTACTGATATTCAGTTGACAAGTGGTAATTTAACTTTAAAATGGAGTGGAAGTATAAATACACAGACGTATGCTGTCTATTTTGGTACTGATCCGGCAAATTTAACCAAGTTATCTGATGTAGCGTATGTTGCAGCACCATCATACCCACTTGCAGGTTTAAGTCCGGCAATAACTTATTATTGGAGAATTGATGCAGTGAATGCTAAAGGAACTACGATAGGTGATGTATGGAATTTTCGTGCTCTGACTCCGGAACTTGTTGGTCATTGGCCATTTAAAGAAACTGCGGGCGAGGGCGAACAGATTGCGGATATTTCGAGTTATGCGAATAATGGACAACTGGATGCAGCTTTCGATAATGCTACTGTCAGAGTATCCGGAAAAACGAATAAAGCGATAGATTTTGCAACATTATTACCGAACAAGCTTATGGTAAGCATTCCAAATCAGGATCAAATATTATTTGATAAAAATTCTTTTACAGTTTCATTTTGGATGAAAGCAGATGCCAGCTTAATACCAGGAGGCTCAGCATTAAGTTCTTATATATTGTGCAAAGGATCGATGACAAAAAATGCGGTAACAGGTGCAACAGGCAGAAGATTTAATGTAGAAATTAAAAGCAATCAATTGCGTTATGCTATAGATGATGATAAAACAAAAACAGAACTTGTTTCAACATTAGCGGCGACTAATTATTTTAATGGCAGTTGGGTAAATGTGATGATAATGAGAGATGTAACAACATCAAAATTAAGAATATACACCAATGGTGTTTTAACAGGTGAGAAGACAGACGCAACAGGGACATCTGTAGGTATTGGAGAAGCAACAGATTTAGTAATTGGTAATATAGGAGCACTTGAATTATATGCCAATACTACTCCGGCACCGTATAAAGGATTGTTTGACGAGCTTAGAATGTTTAATTATGCATTAACAGCACCCGAAGTATTATCTGTATACAATGAAGCATTGTTAAGTAATGAAAAGTTTATTGAAAACAAAAATAATGTTACTGTATATCCTAATCCTGTCAAAGAACAGATTTTTATTAATATTCCAGATTATAATGGATCGTACGTTACAGCAACATTAAGCGATACAACAGGAAGAATTATTCTTCAGGAAAGGATCCAATCTGATGGAAATGGAACCTTTACTTTAAATATTGCCAATAAAAAAGTATCAGGACTTTATATCTTAAATGTTTCCGGTGAAAACTTAAATAGTAATTTTAAGATTTTATCAGAATAATAATAGTTTTTTATAATTAAAAATAAAGAAACCGTTACATTGATTTGTAACGGTTTTATATTTTATAAAGTATCAGATTTTATTTTAAAGTCCGACAAAATCATCACTTTTAGGAAAAATACTCAATGCCTCAATTGCAATTTCAGGAGTTGGAGAAGCTAATTTGCGAAGTTTGGTGTCCATCCAGGCACCATCAACTGTAATAACGGCACAAAGCGTGTCATCTTCTCTTCTAAATTCGTGAATGATGGACCAGCGCGAAGCATCAGGTTTCATTTTGGATGTTTTGGTGTGGATGAATATTTTATCTGAAAGTTTTAATTCTTTTTTGAAAACACATTCTTCCCTAAACAAAACAGGGCCAAATCCCTGAGTTTGCATTACTCTTAAAGTTAAACCAAGTTCTTCAAGAATTTCAATACGATGCTGGGCGCCAAAATCGTAATAAGCACTGTGACGAACGTGAAAATTGGGGTCGAGATCAGACCAGCGGAAAGATATTTCTTTTATAAATGATGCCATTTTGTATTGTATTTTGTAAATAATTTGAGGATACGAAATTACTAAAAATGAAACGGTTTTGTTGAAACTTTGGTGATTTGTCTTCAAAGGTTGTCATTCCGTAGGAATTATCTATAACCGCAGATAAGCTTCTGTCGAGATTTACTCCCTAGACCTTTTTGATAGGTTTCCTATGGGATGATTATTTTTCTTTTAATTTTTCTTTCGATTTCGGGTAATAGTTTATCATTTAAAAGTGTGTTCATGCTTTTTTCAATATTTGGAAAATTTGGAGGACTAAGTATATTTTTCTTCTTAATAGTCGCGATATTCCCAGCATTAAAATTTGAAATTACTTCATTGGTATTTAAATTTATAAAAGCATTATTTAAAAAAATATTTGTCATTTTATCTCCAGCAATAATTACTGTTTGTTCAAATTGTGATCCAAAATAACCATTCACAATAAGTAAATAGTCCAAATTGTATTTCATTTTTATGTTTTTCAAATCCTCGTCTAAATATTCATGTTTTTTAGGTGTAATAATTTCGATCACTTTCACTATAATTGGCTCTTTTATTTGAGTAATTTCGACATTTAGAAAGTCTAAATTTTTTAAATATGCTTTAATTATTCTTTCAGTTGGATTTCCTGTTCCTGTTTCTAAAAACTTATAAGCACCATAAAACAAATCCTTATTTATTTAAAATTTTTGAATCTACAATTGGATTCCCCATCGATTGTCCAGTTATTTTGTATGGACCAATAATATTAAAAATCAGACCTATTTTTTTGTTCAAGATTTGTGAATAGCTAAAATTAAAAAGTGTAATTATACTTATTAGAAGAAAGGCTTTTTTTAGTTTCATTTTTATTTGATAGTATTGAATTTAATTTTTTCTCAATAGTATATTCTTCACGAAGATAATTTTTTTGATTTATTTGTATTGCTAAATTATTAATATATGAAGAAATATTGACTACTCCTCAATTTTTAATATTCAGTTTCTTTACAATCCATTGCAAAGAAGTTTCTGATCAGTAACTTAACCAATTTTGTATAAACTTAAAATAGGTTAAAAGAAACATTCTCCTGAAAACTAGAGCCCTAGCCCTGATAGAAGCGGCATCCTTTTATGGCGGGGTTCGCCATAAAAGATACAGCGGATAGCAGGAAACAGCTCCTGATAATGACACTAAAGCACTGATATGCCACGCTTGTCAGGTTTTAAAAATGTCATGTTGTCAGATGATTTTTATAGTGCCGACATGAAAACTGACAATTTACTTTGGTTTTTTATCTTGGCACAAAGATTGACTTATGCCACCTGAGTTATAAAATGTATATCAAAATTAAATATATAAAAAATGGGTAAAATAATCGGAATTGACTTAGGTACGACGAACTCTTGTGTTTCTGTAATGGAAGGTAACGAAGCAGTTGTTATTCCTAACGCAGAAGGAAAAAGAACTACTCCTTCTATCATCGCTTTTGTTGAAGGTGGAGAAATTAAAGTAGGTGATCCTGCAAAAAGACAAGCAGTAACGAATCCTACAAAAACGATTGCTTCTATTAAACGTTTTATGGGACACACTTTTGCTGAAACTCAGGATGAGGCAAAAAGAGTTCCTTACAGTGTTGTAAAAGGTGACAACAATACACCACGTGTGGATATTGACGGTCGTTTATACACTGCTCAGGAATTGTCAGCAATGACACTTCAAAAAATGAAAAAAACCGCTGAAGACTATCTAGGTCAAACTGTAACTGAAGCGGTTATTACTGTTCCTGCTTACTTTAACGATGCACAACGTCAGGCTACTAAAGAAGCTGGTGAAATTGCTGGTCTTAAAGTTATGCGTATCATCAACGAGCCAACTGCTGCGGCACTTGCTTACGGATTAGATAAAAAAGGAACTGATCAAAAAATTGCTGTTTACGATTTAGGTGGAGGTACTTTTGATATTTCTGTTCTTGAATTAGGAGACGGTGTATTCGAAGTATTATCTACAAATGGTGATACTCACTTAGGTGGTGATGATTTTGACCAGGTTATTATTGACTGGTTAGCTGACGAATTCAAATCTGAAGAAGGTATTGATTTACGTTTAGATCCAATGTCATTGCAACGTTTGAAAGAAGCTGCAGAGAAAGCTAAGATTGAATTATCATCTTCTGCTGAAACTGAAATCAACTTACCTTATGTAACGGCTACTGCTTCAGGACCAAAACACTTAGTTAAAAAATTATCACGTTCTAAATTTGAGCAATTATCTGATACTTTAGTAAAACGTTCTATGGAGCCAGTTGCTAAAGCACTTAAAGATGCAGGTTTATCTACATCTGATATTGACGAAGTAATCCTTGTAGGAGGTTCTACTCGTATGCCAAGAATCGCTGACGAAGTGGAGAAATTCTTCGGTAAAAAAGCATCTAAAGGTGTTAATCCTGATGAGGTTGTTGCTATTGGTGCTGCTATTCAGGGTGGAGTTTTATCTGGAGACGTAAAAGATGTATTGTTACTTGATGTAACGCCTCTTTCTTTAGGTATCGAAACTATGGGTGGTGTATTGACTAAATTAATCGAGTCTAACACAACTATTCCAACTAAAAAATCTCAAGTATTCTCTACTGCTGCTGATTCTCAACCATCTGTTGAAATTCACGTATTACAAGGAGAAAGAGCAATGGCTGCTGATAACAAAACTATCGGTCGTTTTCACTTAGATGGTATTCCACCAGCACCAAGAGGAGTTCCTCAAATCGAGGTTACTTTTGATATCGATGCTAATGGTATCATCAAAGTTTCTGCAACTGATAAAGGAACAGGAAAATCTCACGATATCCGTATCGAAGCTTCTTCTGGATTAACAGCTGAAGAAATCGAAAAAATGAAAAAAGATGCTGAAGCTAATGCTGACGCTGACAAAATAGCTAAAGAAAGAGCTGAGAAATTAAACGAAGCTGACAGTATGATCTTCCAAACTGAATCTCAATTGAAAGAGTTAGGAAGTAAATTAGCTGATGATCATAAAGTTGCTGTTGAATACGCTTTAACTGAATTGAGAATGGCGCACCAATCTCAAGACATTCCAGCTATTCAAACTGCTCTTGACAACATCAATGCAGCTTGGAAAACAGCTACAGAAGCTATGTATGCTCAAGGTGAACAAGGTCAACAAGCAGCTCCACAACAAGAGCAATCGCAAGGTGACAATGTTGAAGACGTTGAATTTGAAGAAGTCAAATAAGTACTGATTAACATCAGTTAACAATAAGTGTTAAACCGCTGTAAACGAAATGTTTACAGCGGTTTTTCTTTTTTATTCTTTTTCGTTTCTGCTGTTTTTTAATCATATATATGTATCATATTTGTACCGGCACATTATAAAAAGCGTTTGGAATTAGGCGCAGAAGAATTTCATCAGAATTTGGAAAAAGCATTTTTTAGTAAATAAAATATTAATTCAAGTAACAGGCAATATCTTGCAGCTTTTTGGATGGGCTAAAAAAAATGCAGTGAGGTTAAGGGTGCAGAAATGCCCTTAACTATTTTTTATAAAATCTGTTTTTTAGAGAGTTGAGCATTATTTTGATGAAATCTCATTATTGGCAAAGGAATTTTATTTTCTTATCCTAAAAAAGCAATTATTGATGCAGCTGCAATCATCCGCATTGATTTTTTTCTCTTTTGGAATACTTATATTTCTATCTAATTGTATTACTCTAAACTGACCACATAACTTTTCACCTTTGTCATGAGCCAAAAATATTTCTCTATCACATGATTTTGTAAAATCAATATCCTCTTTTTGGCAATTGATGCAAAATCTGCCTTTTTCGGATGGACTCATTTGAAGCCAATTTTCATGGCAAGGCTTTGAAATGGAGATTTTAATTTTAAATCAAATAGATTCTTATAAAAGTAATTATTATTTTGAATTGCTAACAATATCTTCATATCAAAATGACAATTCTCATTTCCTTTTTGGATTCTTTTTTGTAATATTACTTTATAAATCATTTTTGAATGAGAAAGATAAAATACAAGAAAGGCCCTAAACTGCAGCATGTCACATTAGAATATACAGGATCTCAGAAAGCTCACAAATCAGAAATGCAGCTTTTTGTATATAACAATGACGACGTTGTTGAATATGAAAAGTTTGCAGTTCAATCTTTGAATATCTGTATTGATTATTCAAAAAATAACTGGCTCAATATTCACGGTCTGAATGATCTCAATTTAATAAAAACAATTGGCGCACATTTTAAACTGGATGACTTTTTATTGGCTGATATTTTAAATACTTCTAAAAGAACAAAACTAGAGGAGCAACAAGATGTTTTATTTTTTAATATAAAGTCGCTATTACCATCAGACTTAAATGATGGACTTAAAGTTGAGCAAATTAGTTTTATTTTAAAATATGGAATCCTGATTTCATTTCAGGAAAAAAGAAGTGATTTTTTTACCCATATTCGGGAACGCCTTCGCATACATACGGGAATCGTGAGAACTAAAAAAGTAGATTATTTACTTTATTTATTGTTAGATGCTGTAATGGAAAATTTTTATATTACAATCGAAAATGAAGAAGAGGAAATAGAAAAATTAATTAATTTAACCAAAAAAGGTGCTGATCCGGTTATTTTGGAAAAGATTGAGAATCACCGCGATAATTTTAATTTCTTAAAGCGTGCGATTATTCCACTACGTGATTCGCTTTATTATTTGAAAACCATTAAAGATGATGATACGTATAATGGAATTGAGAAAGAAACTTTTAGCTTTTTCATCAGATTACATCAGAAAAGTTTAGAACTTTTGGAGCAAATTGATTCCGATATGAGTTCTCTGGAAAGTGCTTCAAATTTTTATTTTTCGGAACAAAGCCGTAAAATGAATGAAATCATGAAAACGCTGACAATCATTTCGGCTGTATTTATTCCGCTTACGTTTATCGTTGGTGTCTACGGAATGAACTTTGAAAACATGCCCGAACTCAAAACACAAAATGGTTATTTTGTTGTAATGGGAATCATGTTTTTACTGGTGATAGCGTTGATTATTTATTTCAAAAAGCGCAATTGGTTTTAATTTTTAATAAAAGTTTAAAAAAAATGATTCAGTATATTTGCTTGGAATCAATGTAGATAATTATGAGTAAAGCGATATATATTGCGACAAGCGATCAGAATAGTGGAAAATCGATTATTACACTCGGTTTAATGAGTATTTTGATTGGTAAAACGGCCAAAGTTGGTTATTTCAGACCCATCGTTGAAGATTTTATAGATGGCGAATTAGATAATCATATTGAAACAGTTCTTTCCTATTTTAACCTTGACATCAAGTTTGAAGATGCTTATGCAATTACCAAAAGTAAATTAATCAAAAAGAAAAATAAAGGTAAAATAGGTGAGGTTTTAGACTTGATCATTGAAAAATATAAAAAGCTCGAAGAAAATTTTGATTTTGTTTTAGTCGAAGGAACAAGTTTTACAGGTGAAGGAACATCAATTGAATTGGATCTCAATGTTTTGATTGCCAAAAATCTTGGAATTCCAACTATAATTATAGGCTCAGGAGTTGGTAAAACATTAGATGAATTGGTAGACAGTCTTTATTTGGTTTATGATTCCTTTAAAGTAAAAGAAGTTGAAGTTCTTTCTGTTTTTGCGAATAAAGTTCAGCCTGAGAATATTGAATTAGTTACCAAAAGTCTTCAAAAAAGTTTACCGGAGAATGTCCTGATCAATACGATTCCGTTGATCTCGAGTTTGAACAATCCCACAATGCAGGAAATTGTAAATGAATTAGATGCTAAAGTGTTATTTGGGGAAAATTATCTAAATAATGAAATTGGTCATTTTAGTGTAGGCGCTATGCAATTACACAATTACTTAGTTCATCTGCATGATAACGCTCTTGTTATTACGCCAGGAGATCGTTCAGACATTATATTAGGTGCCTTGCAAGCTAATGAATCGGCTAATTATCCCACGATTTCAGGAATTATTCTAACAGGAAATATTCTTCCTGAAGAAAGTATTTTGAAACTCATTGAAGGACTTTCGGCAGTAGTACCAATAATTGCAGTTGATGGGGGGACCTATAGTATTACGAATAAAATTGGTTCGATAAGATCAGAAATTTATGCCAATAACACACACAAAATTGAAACATCAATAAGTACTTTTGAAAAATATGTTGCAATGGATGATTTATCCGAAAGGTTAATCACTTTTGTGCCTGAAGGAATGACACCCAAAATGTTTCAGTATAATATGGTTCAAAGAGCAAAACTGCATCGCAAACATATTGTTTTGCCGGAAGGAAATGATGACAGAATTATCATGGCAGCATCAAGATTGTTAGATATGGATGTAGTAGATATTTCAATTATAGGAGATAAAAAACAAATTGAAAGTAAAGTGACCGAATTAGGAATAACCCTTGATTTTTCAAAAGTAAACATCATTAATCCAATTGAATCTCCCTATTATGAAGACTATGCCAATACGTATTATGAGCTTCGAAAAGCGAAAAATGTAAGTATTACAATGGCAAGGGATTTAATGGAAGACGTTTCGTATTTTGGAACCATGATGGTGTATAAGGGTCATGCGGACGGAATGGTTTCAGGAGCTGCACATACAACACAGCATACTATTTTACCAGCACTTCAATTCATTAAAACCAAACCGAATTCATCTGTAGTTTCATCCGTATTTTTTATGTGTCTGGAAGACCGGGTTTCCGTTTTTGGAGATTGTGCCATTAATCCAAATCCTACAGCAGAACAATTGGCAGAAATCGCTATTTCATCAGCAGATTCCAGTTCGGCTTTCGGTATTGAACCAAAAATCGCCATGCTTTCTTATTCATCAGGTTCCTCCGGAAAAGGGGACGAAGTAGAGAAAGTAAGAGCAGCGACAGAAATTGTAAAAATAAAACGCCCGGATTTAAAAATAGAAGGGCCAATTCAGTACGATGCAGCGGTTGACAGAGCAGTTGGAAAAAGCAAAATGCCGGATTCTGAAGTAGCAGGGCAGGCGAGTGTACTTATTTTCCCTGATTTAAATACCGGAAACAATACCTACAAAGCAGTTCAGAGAGAAACCGGAGCTTTGGCAATTGGTCCGATGTTGCAAGGTTTAAACAAACCCGTTAACGATTTGAGCCGTGGGTGCACGGTTGATGATATTATCAATACTGTTGTAATTACAGCGATTCAGGCGCAGGGACTTTAATCAATTATTAATTGTGAATTATAAATTATAAATTTTACGTTGTAATTGAGTATAAAAATCCGTTTCATCCGCTTTTTTTGCTTAGAAAATCTGTTTTACCCGCATTCAAATTCGTTATCTATATAAAATAAATTAAAAGCTATGAGTCTTTAGTAAAAAACTTAGAATCTTAGCGACTTAGTATCTTAGAACCTAAACAAAATGAAAATATTAATAATAAACTCAGGAAGTTCTTCAATTAAATATCAATTAATGATTATGCCTGCAAATGAAGTAATTTGTACAGGTATGATTGACAGAATCGGATTAGAAACTTCTAATGTTGCTTTTAAAACATCATCAGATTCGATAGAAGAAATTATACCAATTACAACTCACAAGATAGGTTTGCAAAAAGTAGCTGAAATGCTTTTAAATCCTGAAAAAGGAGTCATTAAATCGACTTTAGAAATTGCAGCCGTTGGTCATCGTGTGGTGCATGGCGGCAGTTATTTTTCTGATACAACAGTTATAAATGAAGAGGTTAAAGAAAAAATAAAAGAACTTTCAGAGTTGGCTCCATTACATAATCCTGCTCATTTGGTTGGAATAAATGTTGCCGAGGAGATTTTTTCAGATGCGAAGCAAGTAGCCGTTTTTGATACAGCTTTTCATCAGACTATTCCGGTTGAAGCTTATAAATATGCTATTCCTAACTATCTTTTAACAGAAAATAAAGTTCGTGTTTATGGTTTTCACGGAACAAGTCACAAATATGTTTCTGAAAAAGCAATTGACTACTTAGAAAATAATTCGAAAATAATTACCATCCATTTAGGAAACGGTTGTAGTATGGCAGCAATTAAAGATGGTAAAAGTATTGATACAACAATGGGCTTTTCACCTTCAAATGGCCTTATAATGGGAACTCGTTCCGGGGATATTGATCAATCAGTTATTTTTTATCTCATAAAAAACCTCGATTACTCTCCAGACGAAGTAAATTCCATTTTACTAAAACAAAGCGGAATGCTTGGTCTGACGGGCTACAGTGATTTACGTGATATCGAATCTGAAGCAGAAAAAGGAAATAAAGACTGTCAACTGGCTTTGTTGATGAATGCCTATCGCATTAAAAAGTTTATTGGAGCGTATGCTGCAACATTAAATGGTTTAGATGCCATTGTTTTTACCGCAGGAATTGGTGAGAACTCTTCTTACATGCGTAAATTAGTTTGTATGGATATGGATTATTTTGGAATAGAATTAGACGAAGAAAAGAACCAAATTCGTTTTAAAGAAATCAGAGAAATCAACAAAATAAATTCAAAAGTAAAAGTTTTAGTAGTTCCCACAGATGAGGAATTTGAAATTGCCAATCAGGTATATCATCTACTTCAGAATTAGATTAAATGTATGTCTCGTCCTAAAAAAACGATACTGATTATTAGATAAAAACAAAAACAGTTGCAAGAACGTTCTTGCAACTGTTTTTGTTTTTATAGGTTCTTATCTGCATTTGATTTTGACAATGCATTTGATTTGGTGTTAGCATATGATTAGAATAATGCGGTCTTTTCTCATTGTAAATATTGATTGATTCCTTTATAATTTGTTTTGTGATATTTATTTTTTGATGATATTTATCGATCATAAATTCTTGTTTTAAAATCCCATTAATTCTTTCAGCTACGGCATTTTCATACGGGTCTGAGTTTTGGGTCATGCTGCATAAAACTTTGTTTTTGATTAGTTCCCTTTGATATTCGTTGGCGCAATATTGCAAGCCTCTGTCTGAATGATGGATTAAGGTCAGTATTTTGGATTTTCTGTATTTAAGAGCCATTTTCAATGCCTTTAAACTACTTTGTGTATTAAGATTTTCTGCAACATAATAGCCCATTATCTTCTTTGAGTAAGCATCTGTAACCAAACTTAAATAACATGGATGGTCTCTTTTTCCGATATAAGTAATGTCGCAGACCCAAACTTGTTCAGGACGATTTATCTCTAAATCTAAAATTCGATTTTTATGCTTTCTAAAACGATGATGTGAGTTTGTTGTTACATGATAGCGCCGTTTTGACTCAATTAATAAATGATTTGCCCTAAGTATATCAAAGAATTTATCTCTGCCTATTTTTAATTCCTTAAGTTCTACTGACAAAAGGTAATATAATTTTCTAGTGCCAATCTTAGGCATCTTT
>NZ_JBGQOF010000017.1:0-101433 GCF_052113665.1 Flavobacterium sp. W22_SRS_FK3
AAGTAAACTTAAAAGACGCTTTAAAGTAACCACAGATTCTAATCATCGATATCCAGTGTGCAGTAATCATCTCAATAAAATTTTACACCAAAATCACTTAATGAGGTTTGGGTGTCTGATATAACCTATATAAGAACAGCTGCCGGCTGGTTATATCTTACTACTATTATTGATTTCTATGACAGGCAGGTTATAGGATGGTCATTAAGCACACGAATGTATACCGATCAAACGATTATTCCAGCTTGGAAAATGGCAGTATCAAAAAGAGAAATAACAGAATCTTTACTTTTTCATTCAGATAGAGGAATACAATATGCTTCGATAGAATTCAGAAAATTGATTAATAAAAATACTTTAATCACTCAAAGTATGAGTAGAAAAGCTAATTGTTGGGATAATGCTGTAGCTGAAAGTTTTTTCAAGACCCTTAAAGCAGAACTTATATATCAGCGTAAATTCACAACCATTGAAGAAGCTAAATTAGCAGTCTTTGAATATATAGAAGTATGGTATAATAGAAAACGTTTGCATTCTTCTTTGGGATATAAAACACCTAAAGAAATGGAACTAGAATTTTATAAAATTAAAAGTGTAGCATAGGTCTTAAAAAAAATGTCCGACTTTTTGTTGCATGTCCAAATCTTCTTCGGTCTTTTGCTGGCACAATTTCTGACACGTATGCTGGTGCGGCTATTTTGAAGCGCCAATAGCTAATCCGCCCAGAAAGCAAAAAAATATAAAAGTTCACGGATAATTTGCCAATGATGAACCAACAGCTGATACTAAAAATTAAACCCTAATCCAAATAAGTGTTTTCTTTCTTCCTAATGTATTTGTTTGAATTCCCCTTAAAATGGCTCCAACAACAGTTCCCCACAATGCCATAGCCATTACTACAGATTCATGAAAAACATCTGATGTATATCATAATTCCTATAATTTTTTATCAGCACCAGAAATCACAACCGTATCAAATCCCAATAAGAAACCTGCAAAAACTGCCGCAATCGACCATAAAAGTATTTTGTTCATAGTCTTAGTTATTTTTTTTTAAAATTTCTTCAAAAACTGCAGCCCAACCGCCGTTTTTAACCATTTTTACTGTAATAACATCATTACTGGTAACATTAGTATTCTTTTTTCTATAATCCATTGCCTGATATCCTGCGTTAATTCCATCTTCAAATAAAATTAAGCTGTATGATTTCCCTGATTTTAAAAAGCTTAGATTTAGTTTAAAAGTTCTTTCTTTTACATCATTGTTAGTTATACCGCCTATGAACCATTTAGAACCTTTCCTTTTGGCTACAATTGCATATTCTCCTGCCTTTGCTTCTAAAGCAACCGTTTCATCCCATGTTGTAGGAACCGATGTTATAAATTTTGTACATTCCTTTTCACGATAATAAAGTGTTGGATTATCTGCAAGCATTTGCAAACCGCTCTCAAAAACAACAAATAATGCCATTTGATAAGCTCTTGTACCTATACTGGCAGAATTAGGACGTTCTGATCTATAGACTTCAGGCTGCATACTAATCATAGCGCCAGGAGTATAATCCATTGGTCCAACGGCATTACGTATAAAAGGAAAATACAAACTATTATCAGGTGTACAGCCTCCCATTTGTTCCATTCCTCTAACACCTTCGTAAGAAATTAAATTTGGATATTTGTATTCGAGACCTGCTGGTTTGAACGCGCCATGAAAATCTACAAATATTTGATATTTGGCGGCTTCTTTAATGACTTTTTCATAATAATTGACCATCACCTGATCACTACGATCCATAAAGTCAATTTTTACTCCCACTACCCCCCACTCGCTAAAGATTTTAAAAAGTTCCATGTTTTTATCCACAGTAAGCCAAGTAAGCCATAAAACTATACCAACTTTTTTTTCTTTTCCGTAGCGAATCAATTCCTGAACATCGACCTCAGGATTAGGCGAATAAGGATCTTCGGTACTTTTTGCCCACCCTTCATCCATAATGATGTATTTGATACCAAATTTTGAAGCAAAATCAATAAAATATTTATAAGTGTTTAAATTATACCCAGACACAAAATTCACATCTGGTCCATAAGGTGTCGCACCATTCCACCATTCCCAGCTGGCCTGTCCCGGTTTTATCCAGGAAGAATCTTTAATCTCGCTTTTTGGAGCGAGTTTCAATGTCATGGTATTTTCAATAAGCTGTTTGTCATTCTTAGTGATTACAAAATAACGCCATGGAAAACTTCTTGTTCCTGAAGTTTTTGCAATGTAATCGGCTTCTTTTAAAATTTTAAGGCTTCTATCTCCGTCAGGGCCAAACTCTAAAGGAACTTTTGGAAATATTGATACAATGCCGTTTCGTTCTCTTTTTAAAAACATTCCCGGATAATCAGACAAATCAGATTCACTTATTAATATCTTATATTGTTTCTTAGAATCTGCTAAAATCGGAAGTGAGGACATTTTATCAGAAGCTTTCCAGTCTTTTAAGTCAATATGTGAATATTCTTCTTCACAAGATGTTTTAAAGCTTCCTGTCTGTTGTAAATGAAGCAGATAATCTTCTGAAAGATTAATCGAAAAGTCTTCATTTATTACTTCAATATCACCTTTTTTAGAAGTAATAAATCGGTAAGCAACACCTTCATCAAAAGCACGGAATTCAACTGAATAATTTCCTTTAAAATTCAACAATAAATAATTGTATGAATTCGAAACCGTTGAAAATTTAAGCGGTACTATCGGTTTTATCATCTCATTTACTTTTCCCGTTTTACTGTTTACTAATTTAGGATTTACACCTAAAGTTTCATTTTTCAGCACTAATCCTAAATGATTTTTTGATAATAGCTCTTCGTTTCCTGTTAAAATCGAATAATAAATTTTATTACCCAAATTAATCGATATTTTTATTTCACCATTTGGAGAGGTAAGTGCAAAACTTTTATTCCGTGAATAGCTATTATATCCTCCAAAAAGCAAAAACAAGTAAGCTAATAATTTAATTTTTTTCATATAAATCGCTTTTAAATGAATAACACTCCATTTTCAAGGGGAGGTTATTTTATCTAGAAAATTCTATTATTTAGTGATAACTTGAATTTCACCGCCATTTTTAAACAAATCGTGCGAAATGAAATAATTTTCAATTTTAGAACCATTTACTTTAATAGCTTGCAGATCTCTTTTAGCATTAGGATTTTTTATTATTACTTTTTTTCCTTCAGGTGTTGTCCATGCTACTTCCTTAAAAATTGGAACTGTTACGATATATTCAGGATCGGCTGGTGATAACGGGTAAAGTCCTAGAGCTCCAAACACATACCACGAAGACATTTCACCCGCATCATCCATACCACTCATAGCCAGTTTTTCTGGTCCAATACCGTACATTGTATCCAATATTTCGTCTATTCGTTTTTGTGATTTTTCAGGTTTATTTACAAAATAATACGAAAACGGTGCTTCGTGATCCGGTTGGTTTCCATGACAATACTGTCCGATAAATCCTGATATATTCCATGCAATATAATTTGGATTCCATGGCTTGGTAAAAAATTCATCGAGCTTCGCTTCAAATAATTTATCGCCACCGTAAAGCTTCACTAATCCTGGCATATCCTGCAGTGCAAAGAAGGATAACTGCCATGCATTAGCTTCTCTGTACATATACTCATAATAAGGAAACTCCGTATTAAATGGTGTAACCCACTTACCATCGGCAAGTTTGCCTCGCATGAAAGTTGTCGATTTATCAAAAACATTTGCATAATTCTTAGAACGTTTAACCAAATCGTTGTAATGCTCGGTATCATTAAGCTCTTTTGCCAATAACGAAAGTGCGTGATCATCATAAGCATATTCAAGAGTTTTGGTGACTCCGGCATTTCCTTTCGTTTCTACTTTTGGATCTTTAATATCTTGTTCTGGCACGTATCCTAAAGCAATGTATTCTGAGATATGAGGTCTTGTACCGCCTTCTTTGTAAGCGTTATTTAATAATAATTCGTAAGCTTTTTTTACATCATAATTTCTAATTCCCCTCATATAAGAGCCTGCAATAAAAGATGCTGCATGATCTCCGTGAAAGAACGTAGGCATAAAGCCTTTAATCTCTCCTTCGTTTATCATTGAGCTAATAATATCAGCGGTAACATCCGGAGAGAAAATGCTTATCAAAACCAATTTATTTCTGTAATCATCCCATAATGAAGGAAGTGTATAATAATGGTAACTTTCTTTTCGCACTTTTCCGGTTTCATCTGTAAACTGTCCGTTGACATCGCTTCGCAAAGCCGGCCACAAGAAGGATCTGTACAGCATGCTATAGAACATTATATTTTGTTGTTCAGTACCGCCTTTAACCTGGATTTTAGAAAGCAACTTTTCCCACTCCAAGCTTCCTCCATCAAAAACTTTTGCAAAGCTTTTGTCTCCTACTTCGGTTTTCAAATTTTCAGCTGCATTTTCTACACTCACAAACGACAACGCAATTTTTACTGTGACTGGTTTTGCATCGTCATCTTTAATATTTACTAATGTATAGCCGCCACTTTTGGCAATATCTTTAGTATCTAATCTTTCAATTGGACTGCTTAGCGTTGCATAAAAATATATTTTTTCGCCTCCAGTTCTTTGAAAACCGCTTACGGCATTGGAATTTTCCTGTTTGATTTGCCAGTCATCAACATGGTTATTTGCTTTTCCAAGATCAAAAAGTACTTTTCTGCCTTTGTTATTTTTAAATGTATATTCGTGTACACCACAACGTAATGTTGAAGTTAATTTTACCTGAACATTGTAGTCCTTTAAATACACTTCATAATAAGCAGGGCTTGCTTTTTCCTGATCATGGCTAAAGGATGATTTATATGGAAAAGAAGCACCATCGGGAACTGGTAAAAGCGGAATATGACAAAGATTCCAATGTCCTTTATTAGTATGTGTAAATCCTAAAATCTCCGTATCTTCATACTCGTAACCTGCTCCCGATCTGTATTTTGTCATTGGACTTAACTGTACCATTGCATTTGGAACGGATGAACCCGGAAAAACCAAACCTGCCCAAACACGCATATCTGCCGGCGGAGTGTATCCTATTATTTTAGTATCTAACAATGGAGCTGTGCCAATAAAAGGATTTACTAAAGCGGTATATTTTCCTTTAGCATGGCCTCCGCCTGATTTCTGGGCAGCCACATTCAAGCCAAAAATTGACATAGAAATGGCAGCAAGAAAAATATTCTTGTGAAATTTTATCATTTTATATAAAAATTAAAACGTTTTAATCAGCTATAATTCAAGTAGTTTTGGGTGCTTTTTATAAGTATCCCATAATAATTCCCCAAACAATGTATTTGTCCATGCAAACCAATCCCTTGTATAATTTTTAGCATCATCTTTATGAAAACCTTCATGCATGAAACCAGTTCCTCCATGAGAAGCTTTAAGCATTCTAATGCATTCTTTAATTTCATTTTGATCAGTAGTTGTATAAGCCCTCATTACTATGGACATTGGCCATATAAAGTCCATACCCACGTGTGGTCCTCCAACTCCTTCAGCTACTTTTCCTTTAAAGAAAAAAGGATTATCTTCTGAAAGGATAAATTTTCTGGTATTTTGATACGTTGAATCATTTACATCTATGGCATCCAAATAAGGAAGACTTAATAAACTAGGCACATTCGAATCATCCATAAGCAAATGACTTCCAAAACCATCAACTTCAAAAGCGAAAATATTTCCATATTTAGGATGTTTTACTACTGCATATTCTTTAATTGCTTTTTCTACCTCATCTCCTAAAGCTCTTAAGTCTTTTGCCGTAGTAGTGTCCTTTTTAATGGTTTCCATCATTTCTGCAGCTTGTTTCATACTGACTACAATAAAAAAGTTAGATGGAATAAGGAAAGAAAAAACAGTAGCATCATCGCTTGGTCTGAAAGCAGAACAAACAAGACCAACTGGTTTTACTGGATATCCATACCCTTTTAATGGCCTTGTATCAGTGGCAAACTGTGTTGTTCTTTGAAATGTATATGGGTTTTTACCATCTTTTTGCTGTTGGTCTCTAAATACTTTTAGCGTTTCCTTAATTGCTTTTACCCAATTTTCATCAAAAGGGGCAACGTCTCCCGTATTTTTCCAGTAATTATAAGCAAGCCTAATTGGATAGCAAAGTGAATCTATTTCATATTTTCTTTCGTGTACACCTGGTTTCATGTCTGTATGATCGGTGGTCCACTCTCCTTTTTTATTAGGGTCATTATAGAAGGCATTGGCATAAGGATCTTTCAAAATGTATTCTGTCTGCCTGTTTATAACTCCTGCAATAAGGTTTTTTAGTTTAATATCTTTGTTTGCAAAAGCCATATAAGGCCATACCTGAGCAGAGCTATCCCTTAACCACATGGCATCAATATCGCCCGTGATAACATACGTATCCGGTTTTCCATTTTTTTGCGAATAGGTTACAGTTGTATCAAGTGTATTTGGAAAACAGTTATTGAATAACCATCCCAGTTCTTTATCTTTTACATTCTTTTGAAACTCAGCAATTGTTTTTTCAATAAAATCGCTTTCAAAATTTCTTTTTTCTTTTGCAACTCTCACGATAGGGAAATCAATAATCGCCCTTGTTCCAGCAATTATTTCCATAGGATTAATAAGGGCTAAGCTGCCGAATAAAGCAGTATTCTGGATAAATTTTCTTCTTTGCATTTTGTATATTTTAAAATTTTAAAAACAGAATTTCTGCTATTCATTAGATAATGAATATGGAAAATCATCTTTGTTAATTCCTCTTTTGTTATTTGGTGTTGCCGACATATCAAAGTCAAGCTTGGCTCCTTTCATTAATTCAGAGTGGCTAAGCCAGTTTTTCGAATAGGTTTTTCCATTAAATTTCATCCCTTTAATATATCGATTCTGTTCATTATTAGCAGCAGCATTTATCGTTATGGTATTACCATTTTCAAGCTTAATTGTCACTTTTTTAAATAATGGAGCACCTATAACATATTGATCAGAAGCCGGAGTAACCGGATAAAATCCTAACGAAGAGAAAACATACCAGGCCGAAGTCTGTCCGTTATCTTCATCTCCGCAATAACCATCCGGTGTTGCATGGTACATTCTGTTAATGGTTTCTCTTACCCAATATTGTGCTTTCCAGGGTTCTCCTGCATAATTATAAAGGTAAATCATATGCTGAATAGGCTGATTTCCATGTGCATATTGTCCCATGTTTGCAATCTGCATTTCTCTCATTTCGTGAATTACGCCATCTTTAAAATCTTTTGTAGCAAAAACGGGTGGTAAAGAAAAAACTTTATCTAATTGATAATTAAAAACCTTATTCCCCCCCATTAAATCGACTAAACCTTGTACATCATGAAAAACAGACCACGAGTAATGCCAGCTGTTCCCCTCGGTAAATCCATTAAACCATTGAAAAGGATCAAAAGGCTCCATAAATTTTCCATCCTTATTTTTAGGATGCATCAGATTGTATTTCGGATCAAAAAGATTCTTGTAATTTAAACTTCTCCTTTTATACAAATCAATTTCTGATTGTGGTTTGTTTAGGGCTTTCGCCAATTGGTAAATCGCAAAATCATCATAAGCATATTCTAATGTTCTGGCGGCACTTTCATTAATTTCATCGTGAGGAACATATCCTAACGAATTATAAGAGTCGACGCCTGCTCGTCCTACAGCTTTTAGTGGACCCTGATTATTCGCACCATGTTTCAATGCTTTGTAGAGATTTTCGATATCGTAATTTTTTACTTTACCACTTTTTAAATACCCTTCTGACACAATAGATGCAGAATTGTTGCCAACCATAATATCCCTTAATCCTGGACTAGACCATTCAGGAAGCCAGCCACTTTCGTTAAACGCATTTGACAGACCTTCCTGCATTTGTGTATTCAATTCCGGATACATCAAATTTAAAAATGGATATAAAGCCCTAAAAGTGTCCCAAAAACCAGTATCAACAAACATATAACCCGGCAAAACTTTTCCGTTATACGGACTGTAATGTACTACTTTGTTATTTTGATCGTATTCATAAAACTTTCTCGGAAAAAGAAGCGATCTGTATAAGCAGGAATAAAAAGTTCCTATTTGATCTGGTGTCCCTCCATCTACTTTTATTCTGCTCAATTCTTTGTTCCAGATTCCTTTTCCTTTTTCTTTAAGCTGATCAAAAGTACTGTTTCCGATTTCCTTTAAATTTAATTCAGCTTGATCATAACTTATGAAGGATGAAGCCACCTTAGCATTTACTTTTTCTCCTGCCTTAGTTTTAAATCCAATTACGGCTCCGGCATGATCTGCTTTCATTTCTAAAGCATTTCCTAAAACGGCTCCGTTAAAAGTTGAATTTACTTCAAAATCCTTATCAAAAATAATTACAAAATAGTTTTTGAAATTTTCCGGAACACCTCCGCTGTTTTTAGTCGTATAACCAATAATTTTTCTTTCAGAAGGGATAATTTTCACGTAAGATCCTTTGTCAAATGCATCAATAACTACATACGCTTTTTCAGCTTCCGGAAAAGTAAATCGAAATCTTGCAGCTCTTTCCGTTGGCGTGATTTCTGTTGTTACATTATGATCTGCCAGATACACACTGTAATAATAAGGCGTAACGGTTTCCGCTTTATGAGAAAACCAGCTTTGTCTGTCTTCTTCCTTAAACTTCAATTCACCAGTAACAGGCATAATCGAAAACTGACCATAATCGTTCATCCAGGGTGAAGGCTGATGTGTTTGTTTGAAGCCTTTAATTCGGTTTGATTTATAAGTATAAGACCATCCATCGCCCATACTTCCTGTCTGTGGCGTCCAGAAATTCATTCCCCATGGCATAGCAATGGCAGGATAGGTATTACCGTTTGATATGCCATAATCAGAATCTGTACCTACTAGAGGATTTACCCAATCTATAGGCTGTTGCGGTGTTATTACTTCCTTATTTTGTGCGCTGACAAAAACAAAGGCGAAGAGTACAAGGACAATGATATTTTTATTTTTTACCAAAACTTAATTATTTATAGCATTAATAACTTCTTTATTTATTTTATTTACTTCAGAAAAATTCATTTTATCTACTTTACGATCATAAGTCATAAAACCATTTACTTCTCCCTCAACATCAGTTGTTTGTGTATATACCGCTGCTGAAAAACCAACTTTTGCCAAGGCAATCAGCTTATCTGCATATTCTTTGTATTTAGCCGTTGTTTCCTCTGTATTCTTAAACTGAGTGTAACCCCAATTTTTATCAGTTTGCCAAAGATGCCCAGTTACCGGAAAGCCTATTCCGCCATATTCTCCCAAAACCGTGATTCTCCGGGCATCATACAATTTTAATTCAGGCCCGGGATAATGATGAATATCTAACATATCTCCAGTTTGAAAATGATTTCCTCCGCTTGAAGAATTTACCAATCGGCTTGGATCATGATTCTTAGTCCATTCTGTAATCTCGACAGTTTTAAATTGTCCCCAGGCTTCATTAAACGGAATCCAAACTACAATACTTGGATAAGAATATAAATGGTCCATAATTTCTCGCCATTCTTTTTTGTATATTACTTCAGATTGTGCAGTCCTTTTTAATTCATTTCCATCAAAATAGTTGTGCATTTGCCAAATTGGACCTGCGTCTCCGTTTGGCATATCCTGCCATACTAAAATACCCATTTTATCACAATTCGTGTACCATCTTGCTGGTTCTATTTTAACATGCTTTCTAATCATATTAAAACCTAACTCTTTAGTTCTTACAATATCGTATTTTAATGCTTCGTCTGTTGGTGCCGTGTATAATCCGTCAGGCCACCATCCCTGATCAAGAGGACCAAACTGAAAACAATCTTTATTATTCAACTGCATTCTGACAATACCATTATCATCTCTTTTTGAAGAAATCTTACGCATGGCAAAATAACTTTTTACCTCATCTACGATTTTGCCTTTGCTAATGAGTTTAACTTTTACATCATACAAAAATGGAGAATCCGGTGACCATAATTTTGGATTATTTAAAACAATATCCAAAGACTGGCCTGCAACGGCTCTTTCTGAAGCAATTGTGTTTGCTCCATCAAAAACTGTAATTTCGACAATATCTCCTTCTGTACTTTCTTGTATTTCTGGTGTGACATTAACAACATTGCGATCAATATCGGGTGTTGTTCTTAGATTATTAATGTGTTTTTTGCTTACTGGTTCCAACCATACCGTTTGCCAAATTCCTGTAACAGGTGTGTACCAAATTGATTCAGGATTTTTAACCTGTTTACCTCTTGGCTGTGTCCCATCGCTTGTGGGATCCCAAACCTTAACAACCAACTTTTGAGATTTGCTATTCAGGAACGGCGTTATATTGAAATTAAATGGCGTAAAACCTCCAGTATGTGTTCCAATTTTTACATCATTAACCCACACTTCTGTTTTCCAGTCTACTGCGCCAAAATGTAATAAAATATCTTTATTTTTCCAATTATTATCTATGGTAAAATTGGTCTCATACCAAACTTCTTTTTCGGAACCTACAGATTTCATTACTCCCGAAAGGCTTGATTCAACAGCAAAAGGAACGAGTATTTTTCCGTCATATCCTTTTGGCGCTGTTTGTCCAACAGTTTGTATAGCATAATTCCATAAGCCATTAAGATTTTTCCATTGTTCCCTTTCCATTATTGGTCGTGGATATTCAGTCAGCGTATGATTAGGATCTACCTGTTCTGCCCATTTTGTTTTTATTTTATCTCCTTGGGGTTTCCATTGTGAAACACATGCGAAGCCTGCAAAAAAGAAAAGTATAATTGTTAATTTATTTTTCATTATGATATTTTATTTTTGAAATTCGGCAAGTATTTAAAATGAGGCATTTTTATAGCAATGTTTTGATGTCAGTCAGACAAATATTACAAAACCTGAAGGCAGCTCATCTCCTTCAGGTATTACACAAATTACCAACACAAAACAAACACTTTTTAATTAATCAAAATATCCGTCTTTATCCAGTTTTGCTGCTGCTTCGATAAGCATTACACCGCTTAATTGCGTTGTAAGGTCTGTATTTGAACCAGCAGCAGGAGCCACTTTCCAATTATTCCCTGAGAACATTGCTGGTCTCTGAATTCCTTTTTTATAAAATGTCTGAGCATTAAATTTTAAGAAATTTGCAAACTTTTCCTTATCCGTAGAATTGATGGTTGGATGCTGAGTAAGTTCAGTAAAATAACGCACCAAAATACCTTTGAACAAACCACCGTCTCCCTGACCTTCATCCCTCAAAAGACCTTCTGAAACTAATTTAGGACTCGTTAATACTGACCTTCCTGATTTTACTGCATCGTTAAGATAAGTCTGCTCATTTGTCGCTTTATACAATCTTAAGCCGGCGCCTATCCAGGTTCCCATGTTATAAGTAAATACCCAGTCCTTGTTTGTAACCACAACATTATTTACTTCTGAGATATTATCCCACACTAAGCCTGTAACAGGGTCTACTAAGTTGGCTTTTTGCCATGCATAAATTTTCTTTGCCCATTCTAAATCTTCTGCTTTTTTGTCTATATCATAAAGCCTTAGAGCAATAATAGCTGCAGGAGCATTAGATACCGCATTTTTTTGCTTTGGTGTATCCTGTTTCCAGGTGATACCTCCTCCAAAGACATTGTCGCTCCAGCTTAATTTTATTCTTCCCCATAATTCTTCGGCAACAGCTTTATATTCCTGATCTTGTGTTGCATCATAAGCACGAAGACTTGAAAGTGCCAGCCAGATCATGTCATCGTTAAAAACGTTGTTATAGGTATTACCGTTTTTTACTTTAATCCCCTGTACCAAAGCTTTCATTTTGGTTTTGTAATTATTATCACCTGTTCTTAAAAATCCATCTACCAAAACATCAAGAGCGTGTGCATTAGGCCAATAATGAAACGTGCTCTTTCCGGTATTATTTTCCACAAAAGTACCGTTGGATCCTAAATAATTATTATAAGTAGAAAGCTGTAAAGAATCTGCTGTTTTTTCCCAGGTGTATATAAAATCATTATCACCTGAACTGTTAGGATCGCGTAACGGAATTGCATCATCCTCGCATGAAACGGTCAATAGCCCCAATCCTACAACAGATAAAAACAGAATACTATAACTTTTTGAAAAAAATCTTTTCATAATATAATTCATTTTAAATAACGTCTCTCAAGGACAGCCTTAAGAGACGTCATGGTTTATTTATAAAATTGTAAAACTGTGAGTGTAAGCTGGTACTGAAGCACTAAAATTGATTACCGCATTTACATTTTTGTTATCTACTGCACCTGAAAATTTGAAAGTATTATTCCAAGGATCATTAGTTACAGGAACCATGTACCAAAATGAAGCAGGAGTATTTGCATCTGGTCTGTTATTATCACCTTTTGTACTTCCGTACCATTGCTCACTTGTAGTACCATTTACTATTGTAAACTTAAATTTATAGCGCTCATCTCTACCCCATGATTCTTGTTTGAATACAATAAGTTTGTTATCTGCTTTCCAGATTCCTCCTCCTGCGTAAGTATATTCAAAAAGATACTGACTTAGCGGTGGGAACCATAATTCTACTTTTTTGATTTCCGTCATACTAGTTGAACCATTAGTAAAATCAACTGCTATTTTATATACTTTACTGTCTCCGGTATAAGTTGTAGCACCGTCTTGTTTTAATTTACCATCATTAATGTAAAAAACTTCAGGAGTACCGCTTTTTCTGGTTATAAATTTATAACTGCCGGCTTGCAGCTTCGTATATATCTCAAAAGTATTAGCACCTGTTTTTTTGAAAGCCTGTGCATTAGCCACTGCTTCTCCGGTTTCAGAACCTGTACCGGTTATAAATAACTGATCAGGAGCAGGAAATCCACTTGGTGTTAGGATTTCAATTACATTTGAAACTGTAGATTTTTCAACATTTATTCCTTTAGAAGAGTAAACAGTCCACTTTAACTTCCCAAGGGTTTCTGATTCTATGCCTGCTAATTTTGCAATTTTGTTCAAATCTATAAAAGAAAGATTTAAACTTGGCTGAAATCCTTTGCCATCAGAAGGCATTATATAAACAGGGTTAGAAAAATCTCCGTCTTCTCGGTCGAAAACCACATCATAAAGTACTACTCCATTATCTTCAGCTTTGGCTCCTTCCCACTCAAATATTGCAGAACTCTGTGCGTTAAGATCAAAAAATTTGTTGTTTTCAGGTGCATAAAGCGTTTTAACAGCGCTTACTTTTGTATGGCTCATTGAGTCATCGTTCTCGCAGCTTACAAGAAATACTGCACATACAATTAATACTAATTTTGAATATATATTTTTCATCTTTATATTTTTTAGATTTTTAATTTAATATTACCAATTTGGATTTTGAGATAAATTAGTGTTGATCAAACGCTCGTCTCTTGGTACCGGCCACAAATAATGCTTGTCCGGGTCAAATTTTCTTAAGTTCACTCTTAGATAACCATTATCAATTGATGAAGGTCCAAATTTTGCTCCATGGGCATAACCATTTAATACGTCCTCGGCAATTTTCCATCTTCTGATATCAAAGATTCTTAAGCCTTCCATACCAAATTCTGTACGGCGTTCATTTCTTATGATTTCCTGAAGCGCAAGCTGACCCAATGAACTGTTGAAAGATAAAGCAGCTGCATCTGTAAAACCTGCACGGGTTCTTAAAGCTTTAATGGTCTGATCCCAAACAGTACTATTCATTTGACCTAATTCATTTTTAGCTTCTGCATACATCAATAATATATCTGCATAACGGAAAAGCATTAAATTTAATCCAGAATTTAAAGACGTTAAATGTTGTACATCATAATATTTACGGGTATAATAACCTGTTGACGTTGCAGAAGACCCTTGCACAAATTCATCAGGGCCTCCAGTACCTGGTTTGATGTTAATGATGTGAGAACTTCCATCAGCTTCTTTCCAATTGTATTGATCATAAACTACTGTAGCTGTAAGTCTTGGATCTCTGTTAATGTATGGATTATTTTCAATGTAACCTGAACCCGCTTCGTTAATTCTTTTTCCGTTAAGCATTACATAACTGTCAACCAATTCCTGGGTCGGTGCCAATGCATTTAATCTTGCTCCGGCAGATATTGGTGCCATATCAAAAAACTCTCCCCACATTCTGTCTATAGGTACATATTGCAAACTCAAAATATCTTCACTGTTATATTCGTTGGCTGTCTGAAATAAACCTTCATAAGATGAAAAAAGACTGTATTGACCGTAAGCCATGGCCATAAATTGCTCTGTTGTCTCGATAACATCTTCCCATCTGCTTTCATATAAAAACACTCTTGCTTTTAGAGCTGCTGCAGCTCCGGCAGTAATTCTTCCTCTTTCAGTATCTGCTAACTGAGTATTTTTTGGCAATAATGGCATGATCGCATCGAGCTCATCTAATATATACTCAACCACTTCTGCGTGGGGAGTACGGGTCATTGTTTGTGATTCCTGAAGAGAAGGATCTTTCTTAAGTAACGGAATATCACCAAACCATGTCGTCAATTGAAAGTGCTGAAATGCTCTTAAGAAACGCGCCTCAGCCTTCATTCTGGCAATTACAGCCGGATCAGCATTTGGTACACGATCTATATTTTCAATTATAAGATTACAGGTCTTAATTCCTGAATATCTGTCTTTCCATTCACTTTTTAGCCTTCCTAAAGACGGGTCATATATGCCAGCAGCCATAGATGCAGCTCCTTCATTATCCCCTCTTCCATTATAAGCATTATCAGACAAAGCTTCGTTGTAAAAGAAACGCGAGCTGTTTTGCATTTGTGAATATGCCGTATTAAGAAACGTCTGTGCCTTCGCTACGCTTGTCCAGTAAGTAGCATCGGTAAATTTATCTTCAGGTATAAGATCAAGATCTTCACAGCTTACCAGCAGCAATAATACAACTGGTATGAATTTTATTTGTTTAAGTAAATTTCTCATTTTCATTTTTTTTTAAAAGCTAATATCAATACCCATTCCGTAATAAGCCTGTGTTGGAAACGCTCTTCCGCTGTTAGCTCCTGAAGGAGACATGTTACTATTGAATTCAGAAAGCTCAGGATCCACAAATTTCACTTTTGATAACGTAAGCAGGTTTTGTCCCGAAACATACATACGGAAACGGCTCATACCTAATTTCTCAGTAACCTGATTTGGTAATGAATATCCTAACTGTACATTTTTAAGTCTGGCATAAGCGCCATCATATAAATACATATCTGATCCGTTTCTAAAGTTATTCGTATTAGATTGTGTACCATTATTTGCCAAACGCGGATATCGAGCATCCGGATTTTGTGGTGTCCAGTAATCCAACTGATGGGTGTACATGGTCATACCATAGTTATAATGAAATGGCTCAACTAGTTCACCTCTGATCATCATCGTTCTTTTTCCAACACCCTGAATAAAAATACTTAGATCGAAATTTTTGTAATCTGCCGTATAAGTTGCTCCAAATGTATATCGTGGAAAAGGATTACCAAAAATGAATTTGTCATTATCATCAATCTTTCCATCCTTATTAGCATCTACATAACGGTTGTCACCTGGCTGCACGGATAATCCATTAGGAACAGCAGCTCCCTGAATTTCTTCCCAATTTTGGAAATAGCCATCTCTTTTTAAACCAACGTATGAATTATATGGCAGCCCTTCACGAAGTAAAACCTGAAGTTCTTCTACACCTGTTAATCTTTCATCTCCACCACTATATTCAAGTACCTTGTTTTTAGAATCTCCAATATTCACCGTTAAACTTTGATTTAAAACTTTGCCTTTATGCCTGTAGGTGGCACTTATTTCCCATCCTCTATTTCCTAATTTAGCATCATTAAAATCCGGAAGATCCGTACCAAAAACTCCAGGAACCTGTGGCTTAACAAGGATATCCCTGGTTACTTTATCAAAATAATCGAAAGAGAAACTCAACGCACCTTGAAAGAAATCGGCCTCCAGACCAACATTCAATGTCGCAGCTTTTTCCCATTGAATATTAGCGTTCGAAAAGTTATATCCTGTTCCGGTTACACCAGAATTATTAAATGCGTATGCATTCTGGAAAGTAAAATAGGTTGTTTGATATTGAAAATCCCTAACATTCTGATTCCCTACAATTCCATAAGATGATTTTAGCTTAATATTACCCACCTTATCCCTGTAGTTTTCCATAAAGTTTTCTTTTGTAAGTGCATAACCTACTGTAGCTGCCGGAAAGAAACCCCATCTTATTTCTTCCCTGAATTTTGAAGAACCATCATATCTAAAGCTTACTTCTGCAAAATATTTATCATTATAATCGTATGTGGCGCGGCCAAACAGCGAATTAAGACTGTTTTTTGAAGAAGCTGAATTACCGTCAGGTTTAGTTCCGTTAGAGTTATATGAATCGTCACCAATAACTGTATCAGTTCCCGGAATTCCCAAATCCGGATCTGTAAATTTTTTATAAAGACCAATTGCTCTGTGTGAGTGATTTTCATTTGATACACCGATCATGGCACCTACGTTATGAACACCAGCAAAGCTTTTGTTAAATTCCACCATAAATTGAGTGTTCACGTCAAGACTTTTTGTGGTTTCATCCTTGGTATCACGGTCTGCACCGTAAACTCCTGATGGGGAAAAATCAAGTTGTTTTGTTCTGCTAAACATACTGCCGTTCCATAAACGTCCTCCAAATACACCTTTAACTTTTAGGAAGCTCGTCAATTTAAATTCTGCATTCAAAGAACCAAAAAGATCATCATTATCATATTTTCTAAAACCTCCCTGTTCTAAAATTCCTAAAGAGTTAAATTGCTGTAATACATCATTTGTCAGATAATTACCACTTTCATCTTTTTGTGTATAATATAATGGAACTCTGAAAGCATCTACCATTAAGGTACCGGTACTGGAAGAGTGATCTGTAATTTTTTGTTTTGCATACGCTAAACTAGATGTCAATTTAAATTTCCCAAACTCATTGGTAAGATTTATTCTGAAATTGTAGCGATCCATCCCCTTCTTTGGTCCTACAAAATTGCTTTCCTGACCTAAATATCCTAAAGAAACTAAATAAGTAGAATTTTCATTCCCGCCTGAAACAGAAAGATTTTGGTTTAACTGAAGCGCCGGTTTTACTATTTCTTCTGCAAACCACTCGGTATCCCCTTTCGCTTTAAGTTCAGCTATTTGATCTGAGGTAAATACCGCGTTTGCAGCATCAGAATTGTAAGCTGCCTCATTTCTCAACATTGCATTTTCATAACCATGAACTGGTTTGGTAAAATAAAATGGGTTATTATATCCTACAAGGCTACTATATTGCACAGTCATTGGCCTCCCTTTACTCCCTTTTTTAGTCGTAATAAGAACAACTCCATTATTAGCTCTTGATCCATAAATTGCAGCACTTCCTGCATCTTTTAATACAGAGACACTATCTATATCATTAGGATTCAAAGTATTAATATCTCCTCCTACAATTCCGTCAATTACAATCAAAGGACCATTGTTATTTAATGTACTAATTCCTCTGATATTAATATTTAAACCGGCACCCGGCTCAGAGTTGGTCTGCTGAATGATCAAACTAGGAGCTTTTCCCTGGAGTGCCTGAGTAGCATTAACGCTTGGTCTTCCTTCAAAAGCCTGACTATTTACCTGATCTATAGCGCCAATAACTTTTCTCTTTTTTTGAGTTCCATAAGCAACAACTACAACTTCCTCTAAACTTGACACATCCAGATCCATGGCAACATTTATGGAAGTCCTGTTATTTACTTTTACTTCGACTGGCTTATACCCAATCATAGTAAATCGCAATGTTGTGGTGCCGCTATTTACATTTATAGAGTAATGCCCATCAAAATCTGCATTAACTCCATTTCTAGGCTCACTTACATCAATAACCGAAACCCCTGGGAGAGATAAGTTATCTGATTTTGATATAATAACTCCGGTAACTTGTGTTTTTTGATTTTGGGCGGTCGAATAAACATATCCGCCAAAAAAGAGAATACTCGTAAGAAAGAAACGCATGAGAAGCATTCTTTTCTTTCTGCAATTTGATTGTTTCATCATAAAAATTTAAGGTTAGTTTTCCAGTAAATTAGTATTTAACTTTCCATATAACAGTTTTTAAAAATTCTAAAAACTATTATTAAAAAAGTGCAGCCAAAAAATAGTAAAGCTTGTTTTGAAGGTTAAAAGATCCGGTAAATCTTAAAATTAAAAGCTAAACAATTAATTAACAAACTAATTCATAGCAAACATACTAAAACGTTTTAGTAAAACAAAATTTTTTTTACTAAATATAAATTTTATGTTAATTTTATAAAGTATACTTTTAAATAGGATGGTAAATTGAATATAATTTAATGAAAGCCACCGAAAATGTTATCAATCCAGAAGAAAAATCAATCAAAAGAAAATCAAAAATCAATATCTAAAACCTGATACTGTCAGAAATTAAATAATAAAAAAACTGATAATCAAATTAAAATTGACAATCAGATTAGAAGATAGTTGTAAAAAGTTTTTTTAAGCTATATTATTTTCCTTAATGAAGATTCACGGATAATAAGTTCGGCACTAATCATGACTTTATGCACTGTTTCTGTTACATCTTTTTTCTTTAAAAGAGGCAGCATAATTTCCATCAGTTTAGTACTTATATCATTTAAAGGCTGAGAAACGGATGTAATGGTAGGGCTGTAAATTTTATACAGGTCATTATCATCAAAGGAAATAATTCCAAGATTATCTATTAAAGATGGATTGTTTTCCTTGAAAATTTCCAATCCGGTTTGTGTCAAATAATTCGTTGCAAAAAACACAGCATCTAAACTTGTCTCCTTCTCAAAGAATTTTCTTATATGCTCTTTTCCTTTTCCTTTATAAACTTCATTGTAAGGAATTTCAAGCGTTATTGATCTTAATCCATTTTCATTTACTGCTTTTAAATATCCTGAAAGACGACCTTGCATCTGACTCTGGTCTGGAGCAATAGTGATAAAACCAATGTTTTTAAATTGATTGTCAATCAAATGCTGTGTCGCATCAAAAGAGGCTTTTTCGTTATTTACCACAACACTATTGCAATCTAATCCTTCAAAAAATCTGTCTAACAATATAACAGGTATGTTGTCTTTTATTAAATTTTCAATAGTATCTTTTAAACCCGGTGAAGGTACAATAACAAAACCGTCAACCTGACGAAAATTAAATAAGCTGATAAGGTCTTTAGATTTCTCATCATCATTTTCATTACTGCAAAATATAACTTTATAGCCTTTATCGTATGCAATATCTTCAAAAATACGAGCCAATTTAGAAAAGAAATTATTTGAAATATCTTCAACCATAAAAACCAAAATTTTTGATTTGCCTGTACGTAAGCTTTGTGCAATTTGATTTGGCCTGTAGTTAATCAATTTTGCATAATCTAAAACCTTTTTAGTAAGCTCTTTAGAAATATGTTTCTCTTTTGCCTTACCGTTTAAAACAAATGATACTGTTGTAACAGAAATTTTTAGTTCGTCTGCAATATTTCTAATAGAAACAGGTTTTTTTTTCATTGAAGAATCATTTTAAATTTTAAACCATAAATTTGGTTCAAATATAGTAAAGTTATGGCGTATTGTTAAAATCTAATTTAGTGTAATTTAAACATTTATCAAAAAACCATATTAACTTTTTTTTATTTTTCTTCTATTAAAACAAATTGATTTTAACGGCCAAAATCATCCTGAATCCGTACAATATCATCCTCATCAGATGGATTATTTTGATCTGTGTGCTGCCAAATTTCTGCAACAATACCCCATGAATCTAAACCTACTAATCGATGACGCTCCCCTTTATCCATTTTAATAAAATCACCATTTTTAAGCGTTTTCAACTCTCCCTCAACATCTGTATTACTTATTTTTACTCCAACTGGACCCTCAACCACTTTCCAGATTTCCGATCTTCTAAAATGATATTGCCATGAAAGCCTGCTTTCTGGGGCTACCACTAATATTTTTGGACTTAATTTATTTGTAATTTGGACCTCATCAAGACTTAAGTGCGAAAAAAACTTAGATATAAAATCACCTGCCTGAGCTTCATCAATTACAAAAAAACCTCCCCATGGCCTCGTTTGATCTTCATTTATAATATTAAAACTACACTTTTCAATCTCATTTCTAATTTTATCAAACACTGTTGCTTTACTATCCTGATTTGAAATTTCTATATTCATTTTTGTATATTTTTTATTTAATAAATTAGACCAATCTAAAAAGAAGGCAGTTCTTCTTTAATTTTTTCCCAAAAGGCCTCATTAAAGAGATAGCTAGAACCTAACACACTGGTTTGTTCTGTGTTTTCAATAATACTTATTGATAAATTGATATTGTTTCTTTTTAAATTTTCTTTCAGTTTAGGTAAAAATAATCGGTATGATTTTGCAATATTTCCGCCAATTACCAGCAAATCAGCATCAAAATTAATTATATAGGGTGATAAAAAATCACCTAAATTATTTGCAAAGTCATCGAATATTTTTGCTGTTGAGTAATTTTCAATACTGGCAATTTCTTTTACGCCATCTGCTAGTTTTTCTCCGGTAGCTTTTTCATATTCATTTAAGAACCATCTTGTAGAAAAATAATTATCAGCGATACTATCTTTAAATTGTTTATCCCATAAGCAGCCATTATTCGGTACATTACTCCCTTGTGTTACAGGCAGTTTATTATCTAAAAAAGCAGCACCAAAACCAGTTCCTAAAGTAATTGCAACAACTTTATTATCACCTGCAGATTCTTGTTTAAGTGCTCCGCCTACTCCAAAACAACTGGCATCATTCAAAAATCTGAAACTAACATTTTTGGTACTTAAATATTTTAAAAGCTCATCTGAAACGGAAACATTATACAATGATTCATATTTGTCATTTCCTTCAAACATGGCTATTCCGGTTTGATACTGAAATGGACCCGGCATTGAAAAAGCAATTCCTATTGTTTCATCTGAAGAAAGTGTATGTGTTTCATAAAGTACCTTAATCGTTTGGTTAATTATGGCAACCCATTTTTGAATTATTTCTTCTTTAGAAGCTTTGCTGTCTACATCTCCACTAAAATATGTACCTTGAATTATTTTAAAATTATCGCTGTTTACAGCTGCACTGCTAATATGACTTCCACCTATATCTATACCTATTGTTACTGACATTTTTTAATTATTTTAATTATTTTAACTTTATAATCAATTATTAAATTCATTATCTTCTTATTATTCAACTTTTGTTAGCATACCTGATTTAGATTAAAATCAGTGTCAAACCTAAAAAGAAAGATACTTACCATTCGATACTATATTGTCATAAAACAATACTATTCTAATATAACAATAATTAAAAACTCTAAATATTACGTTTATCATCCGGTTTCAAATTATTGCTTCACTTTCAAAAATAACTTTCAGATTATTTTTTTAATAATTTTGAATTTTTTTTACAAATTGGTTACATAATAGCATATCCTTTTTCATTTGGATGTACACCATCTGTAGCAAGTCCTGCCTTTAATCCATTTTTATCATTGACCTTTGCTGAGAAATAATCTACATATTGAATTTTATTTTTTAATGATAAGATTTAAGGATATTATTTAGATCAATAACTTTTTGAGCCGGTTCAAGTTCTGGCCTCCAGGGAAAATCTATTGCAGGAGGAACTGAACAGATAATTACTTTGATATCATTTTGTTTTGCCAGTTCGCACATTGAAAAAATATTTCCTGAAGTGTTTTCTACTGAATAAGGTCCAGTATTTTGTGCAATGTCATGTATTCCGGCTAAAATAACGACTACGGCTGGTTTCAAATCAATAACATCTTGTCGAAAACGCAATAACATTTGAGGTTTTTTTTGGCCGCTTATCCCTCTGTTGATATAATTTTTAGTTTTAAAAAAATCCGGCCTTTTACTTAGCCATCTTTCTGTTATAGAATTTCCCATAAAAACTAGACAGTCATGCACTTTAGTATTTAAAATCGATATTTTAGAATTTTCTCCTTTATATCTGTTTAAATTTGGCCAGTCCTGAGCATATAAAGAGTTAATAAAAAACAGGATTAACAGGTGGTAATAAAAAAAAAGTTTGATTTTCATTCTAACACTATAAATTTATTTATAATAAAATTACTCTCTGTCTAATACAAAACATAAAATATTACATTCAAATCTTATTAAATTTCTTTTTTATTTACCAGTAAATCAAAATTTTAACTATAAAAAACGATTAATAAAATAAATTTTTAAATTATTTTATTTATTATCAAAGACGATACAAAGTGAGCAAATATACTAAAACGTTTTAGTATTCAAAATATTTCAAGTAATATTTTAAAAAAAAATTCTGAAGTAAATAGGTTGGCTGATAGCATTATTTATTAATCCCAGAAAATATTATAAAATATTGAGATAATTTATATTTACAAAATTTTTATAAATGGCAGACTTTTAGCAATTTGAAGAAAAAGGACAATAAAAAAGCCACATTTAAAAATGTGGCTTTTTTATTCAATATTTAAACTACGGAATCAAATATATAAGTCGATACATTAAATAGATGGAAAAAGGCTGACTCTGGCAATTTGATCAGATGAAAAATCTACTGAAAGCCCATCTCCATAACTTTCCTGAAAATATTCTAAACGAATTGGTAAAAGTCCTTTCTTTAAGGTCACTTCACCTCTCTTTTCATCAAAACCATGCAAACCATCATTATCAATAAGAAGCTGATTATTGATATAAAGTTTACTACCGTCATCAGAAGACATATAAAAAGTATAATTTCCATCTGCAGGAATATTTATGAATCCATTATAAACCAAACCGTAATTATTAGAATCATGTTTAATTTTGTTCAGATCAAAATCTGGAGCATAGCCTTTATCAACTGGTGTAAGTTTACTAAAATCAGGTATTTTATTCCATTTTCCTTTATACAAACTATAGTTTAAACCTGTTTTTTTATTGTAAAATATTTTTGAAATAACAGAGCTGCAAGAACCATCACCAGCCGGACAGGCAATTGCATTTACACGCGCCGGAACCGCAACTTCAAACGCCTTTGTATAAAACTGTGAATTGTATGTAGGTACAGAGCCATCTGTTGTATAATATATTTTATCAGAACCTTTTTGAACAAACTCTACTTTTGCTTTTTTCTCTGATTCTAAATCAGTTTCAGATGTTTTAAATTCTGGTCTTTCGGAGATAGTTCCATAATTTTTAAGAAATTTGTAATAAGGTTTATACACTTTATTTGTTTCGCTGATCGATTGAATTATCAAGAGCGCACTGTTCCAGCGATCTTCAAATCCATCAACTTCTTTTTTGATATCAGTAAGGTTATATTCCAGATTTTGACCAAATTGAGAAAGTGACATTATTTCAAAAGGACTGTATAATCCATCATTCCAATCATTCAACAAGCGAAATGTTTCGAAATTTTTCATGTATTTAATCTGCCCTTTTTTAGCTGAAAGAAGCTGTTGATCATAATCCGGGAATTGTACCTCAATCGAAACTGTTTTATTCGTTGGAGATTCCGGTACATAAACATGTGTTTCAAAATCATTTCCAGCGTATGACCAGCTTCCAACTTTAGCTTCTGCACTATAAGGAATATTTTGTCCGTTCACAGATACTGTTATTGGGGGAAACGAGCACGGAAAACGAAGTTCATACCCTCTTGAGGCCAGCATTCCCGGAAATGATCCTTCTACAGGTGCTATTACAATATTCATTTTATTTCCTGTTTGTTGTGAAGTTACAGGTGTATAAGTAAAAGCATTTTTCTTAAAATTATTATTATTGCCTTCATCTTCATACAACTTAAGAGCGCCTTTTTTACCTGGATAGAAAGAAAGAATTAATGGATTAAGCGGTTTTTCGTCTGTTCTTTCGACTTTTGTCTGCATCGGAATAATGGCTCCTTCTTTTACAAAAACAGGAATATCCCCCAAAGTAAAAGGCATGGTTACTTTTTTACCACCATTTATTATACTACCTGTACTGCATTCGTACCATTTGCCCTCTGGTAGCCATGTTTCGTGTGACAAAGCAACATTATCTTTCTCAATAGGTTTCGTAATAGGGTTTACAATCATATCCCGGCCAAACATATATTGATTTGGTATAGAATAGGCATTTTCATCTTTTGGATAATCATAGTACATGGGATGAACTGTAGAAACTCCGGTTTCATAAGTATTACGTGCTTCATTGTATAAATAAGGCACAAGAGAATACCGAAGCAGATAGGCTTCTCTCATAATAAGAAAGTTGTCAAGAGGATAAGCCCAAATACGTCTTTCATGCTGTGGTGCTGCAGTAGCATGCGTTCTGAAAATCGGACTAAACACCCCCCATTGAATCCATCTTGTATATAGTTCCGCTGTTCCAGCATCACCCTGATGTCCGCCAATATCATGACTCCAGTACCCAAATCCTACATTGGCAGCAGTAGCAGTAAAATAGGGCTGATAATTTAGCGATTCCCAGGTGACATGTGTATCTCCTGAAAATCCGATTTGATATCTGTGATTTCCTAGGCCTCCCCAACGGTGAAATATAAGAGGACGCACTTTGTTTTGGCGTTCCATGTCACTGTAATGCACATAATTTAAGTAAAAAGTAGGGTTAACTCCTGGTATATTAGTGCTGCCCCATTGCTGCCAGTCCAACCACCAAAAGTCTACACCTGCTTTTTCAATAGGATGCAACACCAGATTCATATAATTGGTAGCGAATTTTTTATCTGTAATATCAAAAGGTACATATTTTTTTGTAGCCGGATCAATTCCCATTGCTTTGGCCATTTCAGGATATGCCTCTTCATAAGGTTGTATACCTGATGCCGGATGTAAATTTAAACAGGTTTTGAGATGCTGCTCATTTGTCCATTTTAAAAACTTTTCAGGTGAAGGAAACAAATTTCTATTCCATGTAAATCCAGTCCAGCCAGAATCTTCTCCGGCCTGGTCTCTTTGTCTCTGGCCATTTTTGAAAAACTCAGGCAATGATTTTACGTGCCAGTCCATATCAATTACAAATACATCAAGCGGGACATCATGCATTTTGAATTCGCCAACAAGATCACGGAATTCAGTGTCTGAATACTCTCTGTATCTCGACCACCATGCACCAAAGGCGAATCGTGGCGGCATAGCGATTTTACCTGCAATATCGGTGTAATCCTTTAAGGCCTTTTTATAATCGGAATCATAAGCAAAAAGATACAAATCCTGATGTTTATCTCCGGGACGAGCCATTACCCAATTCCATTCTGAATTATCAAAAAGCGGGCGCTCGCTGTCGTCTATCAAATACCATCCATCGCGTGAAATGATACCTTGTTCCAGTTCTTTAGCCGGACCATCAACCCCATCCAAAGTACGTGTTGTGCCCAAAAGGTTTTTATTATTTGGCAATCCTGGTTTCCATGTTGTAGTTTTACCATTTACAATAAAATCTACACTCAGATTTTTATCGGAAAACTTGCCTGAACCTTTTTTATATTTAAGCTTAACAACGTCGGTAACAATTTGCAATTCACCTTTAGTCTCTTTTTTAGTAAATTTAGGTACAGGAAGATTTCGATTTACAAAAGTTAAGGAAGCATTGTCTGCGAACTTACCATCAGCACTCCATTCCATACGAATTACACGTGGTGAAAGTACTGTAAACCTAGTATTACCTGATACTATCGTTGCCAATGGGTTTGCTTCAGGTTTGTATTCCTGAGCAGATAAAACTGCTGAAGCAAAACTAAAAATTGTAACTAAAAATTGTTTTGTTTTCATATTCTATTTTAAAAATTAATTTTAAATAAATATTTCAAATCATTTCATCTAAAATAATGGCTATTTAGGATTCAACGATTTTATTTGAAGTATTTATTTTTCTTTTAGGTTTATTTTTTTATAAATTTCTTTATATATCTGGTACCATTTACTTGAATATGCACTATGTAAATACCTGATTTCAAATTTCCTACATAAAGATCGTTGTAATATTTTAGAGGATTATTCAAAAGTCTGCCTTGCATATCATAAATTTTTATATCTGCAGATGATAAATCAATATCCGACATAATATGCAATATCTGATCAACAGGATTTGCTATAATAATTTCTAGGTTTGACTGCAAATTATCAATACCTAAAGTAGTTTCATAAAATTGTGACTTAGATATCACTTCTCTTCCCTGTAGAAAACTTGACCATTCCAATTTGCAGTTAGCAGCACTAGTGTTTTCAAAATATTCTAATTTGATATTGTATTTCTGACCAGCTAAAAGGAAAATTCTACCTCTGTTTTCTCCTGTGTCATCAAGCCATTTATCAATAATTAATTGGTTATTAATCCATAGTCTTCTTCCATTATTACTGGTCACGTAAAAAGTATATTCTCCACTATATTTTGGCTGTATCTGGCCTGTCCAGCGTGCTGTGAAACGATCTGGATTTACACTTGGATCCGGAGATCCGAATCCCCAGTCAAAATTAATAGCAGAATCTACCCTGCTATATACTTGTGTTTCAAAATTCATTCCGTTGAAATAGTTTCCTTTCAAACCTGTTCCGCTACCAATTATTGGGTTAACATCCGGCATTAAGTCCAGTTTCCAGCGTTGTGCATTGTTATCAAGATCTGTCCACTGTTGAATATTAGTTCCTGGTTCCGAAAGATCATTGTCTACATCAAGACATTTATTTGTGCCTTTATGGGTTATTTTATAATAACCATCAGGCATTAAATCCAGTTTCCAGCGCTGGGCATCATTATCAGTATCATCCCATTGTTGTACATTGGCACCATCATTAGCACTATTATTATCAACATCTAAAACCTGATTCGTCCCTTTGTGTTTCAACTGATAAAAACCGTCACTTTCGAGAGTGATATACCAACGCTGAGCATCAACATTACCACTATCAGTCCACTGATGTATATTAGCACCTGGTGTTATAAGATCTCTGTCTACACTTATCACCTGATTTGTTCCTTTGTGGGTTAATTTATATAATCCTCCGGAAACAATTGGCGCTTGAATTAATTCTAATTTCCAACGCTGTCCGTCGCTTCCATTGTCAGTATTTTGTTTCACATTGGCTAAAGGAGTAGTACTGTTTTGATCTACATCCAGACATTGGCTTGTTCCCTTATGCGTGATCTTAAAGTAACCATCTGTCATCGCTTCCAAATTCCAATATTGAGCATCAGAATCAGTGCTTGTACCTTGCTGCACATTTACTTCAGGCTGATTACTTCCATTTGAAACTTCTAAACTTTGATTGGTATTTTTATGGGTCAATTTATAAAAACCATTCGATTCAAGTGAAATAACCCAACGTTGTGAATCGTTCCCGTTATCGGTATTTTGCTGTATATTAGTGCCTGGCTGGGTGCTATTGTTTGCTGCTTCTAAACACTGATTCGTGCCTTTGTGTAACAATTTATAAACACCACCCGAAACAATTTGAGATACCTGCAATGATGAGCATGTATTATCCGGTACTCTTGGATTAACTCCATAATTGGTCATGTTTACAGGTTCAATTAAATCATTTTCATTAAAATACATGTGATCAATCGCAATTTTTCTGTCTCCGCTTGATGCGCTTTCATAACGATGGTATACGATGTAATACTCATCGCAATCCCCTATTTTTATGACAGAATGATGTCCTGGCCCCTTGTCTTGTGAATTAGAACTCAGTACAGTGCCCTGATATGTCCAGGGTCCGATAGGAGAATTGGAAGTTGAGTATTGTACATTATAGGAATCATTACCCCAATAACCATTTGAATACATCATATAATAAATCCCTTTACGCTTTACCATATAAGGCCCTTCGGTATAATTTTGAGGCGTTATATTTGTAGAACCAGAGGACAAAGTAACCATATCAGGATTTAATTTACGAACCGCTAATTTGCTTTTCCCTGATCCTCCATAATAAATATAGGTCTGACCATCGTCATCTGTAAATACCATGGCATCAATAATATCATCTGTAAATGGATCTGTTGCAATAAGCGGAGCACCTATATCTGTAAAAGGACCTAATGGAGAATCACCCACAGCAACTCCAATTTTGACTTCGGCAGTATAATAGAAATAGTATTTATTATTTCGGTATGCTAATCCGGGAGCCCAGCCATTATTTTCTGCCCAGCTGCATTGAGGACCAATATCAAAAATAACCCCTTCATCTGTCCAGTTTGTCAAATCTACTGATGAATAAGCATGGAATTGTTTTCCTGCTGACGCTGTAGGATAGATGTAATATTTATTATTAAAATAATGAATTTCGGGATCTGCACCGGAAAATAACGGATTACCGCTCAACTGTGCGTGTAGAGGCGCAACCAAACTTATAAATATGAAAAAGACCGCAAGACGTAACTGGCCAAATATTTTATATTTTTTTTGTATAATTCTCATCATAATTTTAATTTTAAAACATCCCTAAAAGTTATCTTTTCTATAATCGAACTTTACAAGAGTATTTTTAGAGATGTTTAGATTAACTTAATTGTTTTTTTTTAAACAAGTTTTATGTTATTTTTTAATAAATTGTTTTGTCATTTTTTCTCCGTCTTTCTCAAAAACAGCAAAATAAATTCCTGTCGTTAAACCCGAAACATCTAAACTGTTATCTTTCGTTTTTTGCTCTAAAACCAGGTTTCCTGCTTGAGAAAAAACACGAACCTGAATTCCTTTCATCTCGGGTGTAAAAAAAAGCATGTTTTTTACTGGATTTGGGTATATATTTAAAGCCGTTTCCACAGCATCGGTTTTTCCTTTTAAATTACCTGATTTAGCAGTACTTGCTGTAGGTTTTATTAAATCCATTTTCCAGCGTTGTGCGTCATTGCCATTATCTGTGTATTGGTGTACATTTGTTCCTGGCTCCGCTAGATTATTCACAACATCAAGACATAAACTAGTATTTTTGTGGGTAAGTTTGAAATAGCCATCCGGCATCAAATCAATTTTCCAACGCTGTGCATTAGTACCAAGATCTGTCCATTGCTGCACATTGGCTCCAGCCTGACTGCTATTGTTATCCACATCCAATACCTGATTGGTTCCTCTATGAGTCAATTTATAAAAACCATCTGCTTCTTTTGTAATTACCCAACGCTGTGCATCCGTTTCATTTGGGTTATGCTGCTGCACATTTGCACCCTGCTGTGTGCTTCCTCCGCTTACATCAAGTCTTTGGTTAGTTCCTTTATGAGTTAGTCTGTAAACACCTCCAGAAACAATTGGAACTTCTATTAAATCGAATTTCCATCGTTGTGCATCATTATTGGTATTAGGATTATCTACCCATTGCTGTACATTAGCTCCTGATTGATTACTATTATTATCTACATCCAAAGATTGATTGGTTCCCTTGTGGGTCAATTTATAATACCCATCAGACATCTTTTCAATTTTCCAACGTTGAGCATTTGTACCAAGATCTGTCCATTGTTGTACATTGGCTCCAGACTGACTGCTATTATTATCAACGTCTAAAACCTGAGCTGTTCCTTTATGCGTTAATTTATAAAAACCATCAGCCTCCAGTGTAATAATCCAACGCTGTGCATCGTTTCCATTATCTATACTTTGCTGCACATTCGCTCCCGATTGGCTTCCGTTGTTGTAAACATCCAAACATTGATTCGTTCCTTTGTGCGTTAACTTATAAATACCTCCCGAAACGATACTTTGTGTAGGGCAGGATTGATCTGGGATTCTAGGTGCAACTCCATAATTGGTCATATTAACAGGATCAATCAAATCGGCGGAATTGAAATACATTCTGTCGATAGCAATTTTTCTGTCACCCGATGTGCCATTTTCATACCTGTGATACACCATGTAATATTCATCACAGTTTCCTATTTTTAATACTCCATGATGTCCGGGACCTTTGTCTTCTGAGTTTGAACTTAATATTTTTCCTCTATAGGTCCATGGCCCCATAGGTGAAGTTGAAGTAGAATATTGCACATTATACGTGTCATTAAACCAGGATCCATTAGAATAGGTCATATAATAAATTCCTTTTCTCTTTACCATATAAGGAGCTTCGGTATAATTTTGAGGTGTGATATCTGTAGGGCCAGTTGCCAATGAAATCATATCCGGATTTAATTTACGCACCACCATTCTGCTTTTGCCTGAACCTCCATAATAAATATAGGCTTGTCCGTCATCGTCAACAAAAACATTGGCATCAATAATATCATCGGTGTAAGGATCTGTACCAATAAGTGGTGACCCAATATCTGTAAAAGGACCAATAGGTGTATTACCCACAGCCAAGCCTATTTTGGTTTCGGCAGTATAATAGAAATAGTATTTATTATTTCTAAAAACTACAGCCGGAGCCCAGCCGTTATATTGTGCCCAGGGACTATCCGGAAAAAGATCAAAAATAAGACCTTCATCAACCCAGTTGGTTAAATCATTTGAAGAATACGCATGAAACTGTGTGCCGTAAATAGCAGTAGTATAGATGTAATATTTATTGTTAAAGTAATGAATCTCAGGATCAGCTCCTGTAAATAAAGGATTTCCGCTAAGCTGTGCCTGAACAGGAATTGCAAAACTTATAAACATTAAAAATGCGGTAAAACGCAATCTGAATTTATCAATCTGATTATATATTTGTATCATAATTTCTAGTGTTTGGTGTTATTTTTTAATGAATCGCTTGGTTATTTTCGCCCCATCTTTTTCGAAAACTATAAAATAAGTTCCCGTTGCTAACCCTGAAACATCCAAATTATTTTCTGCTATTTTTTGTTGCGAAACGGAATTTCCCATCGCAGAAAAAACACTTACCTGAGTTCCTGCCATTTGGGTTGTAAAGAATAGTGTGTTTTCGACTGGATTTGGATATAGATTTACAGGCATTGTCTCCTCTTCTTTTTCTGCTTTCAATGTTGAATTAGCGAATTTGGCTGTACCAATGGTAATCAATTTCCATTGACCGCTTGATTGATTTAAATCTTCCCATTGTTGAACATTTCCTCCGCTTACAATACTAAAACCAGATACCTCAACTAATTTCCCACTATGTTTGGCTATCAATTTGTAATAACCATCACCTGTTGACACTGCTGTAAATTGCTGGTTGGCCGCTCCAACATAAGACCATTGATGAACATTGGCTCCGTTGTCTACACTCACTCCAGAAATATCTATTGCCTTACCACTATTAACAGCTTGAATTTCATAAGCTCCATCTCCCACATCGATGAATTTAAATTGTTGATTAGTAGCTCCTGTATAATTTCCTTGTGCTATATTGCCACCATCAGTAGTACTAAGTCCCCAAACATCCATATACAATCCGCTGTTACGATTCTGTAGATAGTAGGTTTTGTTTCCTAAACTAGGTACATTAGTGCTAATACGCAAAGATGTAGTTCTGTCATTCCAATCACCAGCCCAATCTGTAGTTGATGTAAACTCTTTTGAAGCTCCTGTAAAATTATCTCCATCATAAACTGTTACTTTATATCCTTCAGTGATTTTCAAAGAAGTAATATCATTATCTAATATCCCTTTGGCTTGGAGTTGAGCTAAAGTATAATCTCCAATATTCAGACCTGCTGTATAACCTCCAAAATTTACATCTTGATACACATTGACTAAAGAACTGTTGGTATCAACTATTTTTAAGGAAGAAATCCTGTCATTCCAATCATTAAGCCATGCGGAATTTGCTGTAAATATTTTGGAAGCTCCCCCGAAATTATCATTCTCATAAACCGTAACCACATAACCTGCTGGAATGGTTAGAGATGTGATATCATTATCAGAAATACCTCTAGCCTGAAGTTGTGCCAAAGTATACGTCCCTGTTGAAAGCTGGGAATAAAAACCCCCGTAATTAATATTCTGGTATGCATGAACCTTGTTTAAACTGGCAACCGACTCAAACAAATGCAAACCAGCAGATTGAGTAGATAAGTCAATCGTTCCTGTTGGTAATGAATCCCAATAGGAGTTAATTAAATAGTTAGATTTATTAACCGCTTTCGCCCATACATAATTGCTGGTATAATTGATTACGCCTAAATATCGGTCTTTTTGAGCTTGCGTTAAATTCCCCATACGGACAAACTCTACAAACCTCTTCGCAAAAATCCCTTTAAATAAACCACCATCTCCCTGTCCATTTTCGTTCAGGAAAAATACGCCTCCATTATAATTTCTGTAATTCATCATAAACTCACATGCCTTGATCCCATCATCTATATAAGACTGTGTACCTGTAGCAAGATTAAGTTCTAAACTAGCAGCGATAAACATCCCTGAATTATATGAGAATTGCCAATCAGGATCCATATTTGTTGGTGAATCCCAAATTCCGCCCTGAATATTAAAAACGTTGACTTTCATCCAGGTATGAATGTCTTTTGCCATCTGCAGGTTGTTATTATCCCCTTCTAATTGGTATAATTTTACCGCAATTACGATGGCAGGACCATTTGCAATTGAATTTTTACAAGGTATCGTACATCCTTTTTTCCAAGACATCGCACCATTTGCATATCCGGTTTTAATTTCTGTCCACATTTGATGAACTGCATCTAAAAATTCAGGATCTTTTGTTGCATTATAGCAATTAAAACTCGCTAGACAAAGCCATTCCAGATCATCATAAAAATCATTGTGATATGTTCCTGCACCATACGAATTGTATTTTCTAATTCCTGCAATAATGCTTTTCATTCGGTCTTTATAAACAGAATTACGGGTTCTTTGGTAGGCATCTGCTAGAGTTTCCAACGTATGTGCCTGTATCCAATACCCATAACCATAAGGATCATTATCTGAGGCACTGTTATGCTTATAGTAACTTTTGTCGGCAGACATAAAAATAGTATTCGTACCATTCTGTAAATTTTCTGCCCTTTGATCAGCTGTTTGTGCCAATAAATTAGAAACAAATATCAAAAAGAATACTGAACATACGTTTCTAATTTTAAATAGATTCTTCATAATTTACTTTTTTAAGATTAATGACTAAATATTAAATGATGTAAATAAAAAAGCCTTAACTAAACCAACTTAATGGAATAGTTAAGGCTTTTAAGCTTATTTTTTAAGGAACTTATTATAAATCTTATTGTCATTTTTATAAGCAGTAATAAAATACAGACCAGCACTTAGCTTAGAAACATCAATATTGTTACTACTATTTACTTTTTGCTTTAAAATTAAACTACCAGTTGTCGAAAAAATACTAACATTTATTCCTGTCATATCATCACTGAAGAAAAGAGTATTTTCTACTGGATTAGGGTAAATAAAATTTTGCTTTTTTATAAAACTACTTTGTCCAAGGCTTGTAGAAATGTTTTTTATACTTACTTTATTAGTCTTTAAGTTAACCGTTACTTTGTATATACCTGTTTCTCCTACTGGCACTTTCCACATATTATCAGGAGTAATACATCCTGTGGCTTTTGTAAATTCCCTCTCAGATAGTGTTTGGTCTGCTACTGCTGCGTACAGCCATGTATCCTCACAATTACCACCGTTAACTGAACGAAACTTGAATTTTCCTTCGGTACTGCCATTTGTAGCAGATAATGTTCCTATCCAGGTATAAACATTTAAATCAGTAGCGGATTGTTCCATCAATAAACCTTTAGTATTATTGCCTGCAGAAGTTGCATCACCAACAATTGATAAGGATTGGAGTGCTACTTTTTGAAAATTTATTTTATTAGTTTCAAGATTAACGGTTACTTTATAAGTTCCGGTTTCTCCAGCTTTTACTTGCCATTTAGTATCAGAAGCGCATCCGTTTACTGTTGTAAATGAATTTGCAGACAACGATTGATCTGCGACAGAGGAATTCAGCCAAATATCATCGCAAAAATTATTGATGCCAGAATGAAATTTGAATTTGCCTTCGGTAGTATTGCCATTGCCTGCTGCTAAAGTTCCTGTCCATGTATAAACTTTCATATTATCTGTGGATTGCTGCATTGCAAGTCCTTTTGGATCCCAGCCTATTGAAGTTGCATCGCCTACTATTGATAAAGAGTTTATAACCTGCTCTATTTTAATTGTTTTTGCTATTACGTCAATAGTGATATTATAGGTTCCCGTCTGACCTTCGCGGACTTTCCATTTTTTATCATTATTACAGCCTTTTTCTACTTTATATGTAGTTGCAGACAAAGTCTGATCTACGTCTGTGGCCATCACCCAAATATCATCGCAAAAATTATTAGCACCAGAGTGAAACTTGAATGCTCCCTCTGTCGTACCATTACTTGCCGTTAATTTTCCTGTCCATTTGAAAATATTTGGCTTATTGAGATCATGATCCATTGGCAGTCCTTTAGGATCCCACCCTATTGAATTGGCATCTCCAACTATAGCCAAAGTTGCAAATTCATGAAGCTTTTCTATCTTGACTATTCTCGTAGCAGTATTAACAGTTATTTTGTAGGTTCCATTTTCTCCAGATTTTACTATCCATTTATTATCTGGGTTAGAGCATCCATTTGCAATAACCATTGCTGTTGAAGTCAAAGATTGGTCGGCTGTAGATGCATAAATCCATACATCATCACATTGCCCTTCCGTACCATTATGGAATTTAAATTTTCCCTCCGTATTACCATTACTAGGAAATAAATGACCAGTCCATGTAAAAACATTCAAATCATCCACAGATTGACTCATAGGTAATCCCATCAGATCAAAATTCATAAGATCCGTAGCATCTCCTACAATAGATAGTGAATTTATAGCTGGTGTTTTTTGAATAACATAGTTTAATGTAGATTCATCAAATGTTATACTATAATTACCATCAGCGTTTATAGTAAATGAAATTGTATTGTTACTATCATTCGTTTGAATGGCTTTTCCAGAAATCCCTGTTGCGCCTCCCCATTCCAATCCATCTGCGTTTTTGCTCTGAATAAATTTTAATGTGTAGGTTTGACCTGCCTTTAAATTTTGTGAATCAAACTTCCATTTCTTTTCCCCAATATTTATCATTGGAATTATATTTGCATTAAAACTTCCTTTAAGAAACATTGTATTTATCATGCTTAAATCAATACTTTGATTTTGATCAGGGATAATGGGTATATAGCGAACGGTACTTGTAGACCAACCTGAATATTCGATTCCTTTATCTGTTACATATCCAATTCTGCTCACACGATTAATGTTTTTACTTCCTGCTATTTGGTTGATTACCACTTTTAATGAATCCGCAGTGTGTTTTGTTACATTAATTCCGTGCAGTGCGTAGTCATTTGTTTTGTAGCCATATCCATCTCCATCATCATGATAAATTTCGCCACTAGCTGTAACATCTTTCAATGGATTTATCAAATAGGTAATATTATCACTTTTGTAATCTGTTGTGCTTTGTATCACTTCTCCAACAGGAATTACAGAACCAGGTCGTACATATAAATGAGCCTGATATTTATCATCCTCAGTAGATTCTAGGGTTACTTTATTCCAATTTCCTTTTGGCAAATTGGGATTTACAGCCCATCTCGGCACTACTAATAAGTCTCTTCCAAGCAAAAAGGCTTGTTGTTCATTTCGTAAACTTAAATCTGTATTATCTGCAAAGAATGTGGGTCTCATTAAAGGCATTCCAGTTTCCGAAGCTTCTCTCAATAGGGTGTACATATAAGGAAGAAGGCGATACCTGCGATTAACAGCGGTGCGGGACACATTTTCAATTTGCGATCCAAAAACCCATGGTTCCTGATTAACAGAGTTGTTTGCAGCATGATTTCTTGAGAAAGGATAATAAGCTCCAAGTGCCATCCAATGCCCCAATAAATCAGGAGTACAATCGTTGTTGAAACCTCCAATATCAGCACCGGAAATGGGCTGGCCTGAAAGTCCCAATGTTATGGACATTGGAATAGAAAGCTTTAAATGTGCCCAGGTAGAAGAGTTGTCACCTGTCCATGTAGCGGCATATTTTTGACCTCCCAAAAAGTTAGATCGAGATAAAACAAACGGACGTTTATCCGGGTTAGCTGCAACGATTCCTTCGCGGCTTGCTTTGACCATCAAATACCCATATACATTGTGATATCTTAAGTGACTTCCGGCAGGAAATCCACCACCACCACGATGTAAATTATCCTCAGGCATTGTTTTGTTTGGAGTTTCAAACACTGAGGGTTCATTCATGTCATTCCAGATTCCGTCTATCCCTTTCGCCATGAAATCTTTATACAATCCTGCCCACCAAGTACGGGTTTCCGGTCTGGTATAATCAGGAAAGGCAACATCAACTGGCCAAACCTGACCGTTAAACTCCGTACCATCCGATTTTTGCACCCAATGATTACCCAATTTTCCCTGATCATACACAAAATACCCTGTCTCTTTTTTTACGCCGGGGTCAATCATGTAAACAGCTTTGAAATTTTTAGTATGCAAATAATCATTCAACCCTTTAGGATTACCGAATGTACTTTGATTAAAAGTAAACACCTTATATTGATCCATATAGTCAATATCCATCCAAAGTACATCGCATGGAATTTTTCTATTTCTGAATTCATCAGCAATACTTTTTACCTTTGAATCCGGGGTATACGTAAATCTGCTTTGCTGAAAGCCCAGCGTCCATAAAGCGGGAAGTTCTATTTTACCTGTTAAATCCCCAAGGGTCTTTACTAATTCCTGCGGACTATTTCTTTCTATAATAATTACCCTGAATCCAGGACCTTCAGATGTTATAGTTACTGGATTTGTTATCACAAAAGATTGTTTCCAGGTATGATCCGCAATAATCCCAAATGCAGTACCATTGGAGCGAACACCCATAATCCATGGATGCGACTGATACAAACGAGTACCATTGTCGATCCAATAATTTGGCGCCTCACTGTTCCATAATGTAACTTGTGTATCATTACGTTTCAACGGCCCTGAAACTTCTCCGTTACCATAAAAATCGACACTACCTGTATAAGAAATCTTCACTGTACTTTTACCATTTACTGTACTAAAAACAGGCTTTATCGACCATGAAGCAGGAACACTTCCCTTGTCAGTTAAATCATTTACAAAAATTAGTGAGGGTAATGTCTCGGTGGGTTTAAAATTGTTTGGGTAAAAAACCGCAATATTATCCCCAGCCATATTTGAAGTCTGACTCCTGGATACGAATACATTTAATACCAATATAGAAACCAATAGGAGTAACTTAAATCCTTTTTTCATAATTGTTTAGTTTACATTTTTATTGTATTCAAATTTTAAATAATTCCGAAGAGGTGTTAATGCGAATATTTGACTTACAAAACACTTCTTCGGGTTATAATGAGGTGTTAAACCGTATAAATAAAATTATATGCTGTTCCTGTCTTACAATAGGAAAAACAAAATAGCAATTAGCTTAAGGGCTAAATCATTAGAAATATCACAGTAGGGGTACACAATAAAAAAGACATTAGTAGTATCCTTATATTTACAGAGTAAAGTTTTTATCATGTTATAAAATTTATCATTTCTTCTTTTTCTTTTCTCGACAAAATATAATAAAACGTTTTAGCGAATTAATCATAATCACATATAATTTACGTTTTAGCGATTTTAATAAATGATTGTCTGAATCCTAAAATTCGTAGAACTAAAAAAGAATCCAAAACTTTCCAATACAAGATTGAAAAGTTTTGTCTTCATTTATTTGGGGCAATTTATTAATCTAAAAATATGGTTATTACTATATCTACAGTTTTTTTAGTTTAATGGTCATTTTAGAAGGATTAACGATGAGTTCGTAATTTCCAGTAGCTTCAATAACCCATTTATTATCGGGATTGGCATTAGGCATCAACGACATTACTATTGCATCTGCATCAGGTATAAGTTTGGTACCATTTATTGCAGGCATTAAAGCTCTGCCCCCCCAGTCACCCTGCTGTGTATAAAGTTTAAATTCTCCGGCGTCAAATTGTCCTTTATAGGAGAAGACTTCAGGATTCTTAGCATCCCATATCATTTGTTTAGCCTTACCAATATCCCAGCCAATTCCGGTTATGGCATTTCCTACCATATAAACATTTTGATAAGGCACATATCCAAAAATGTAGGTTCCTTTATCAATATCCATGTACAAGGAATGGCGACCTGATTCAGTTACTTTAAAAACATTATCGGCTGTTCTCTGATTCGTTTCGTTATACACAAGATTATTTACTGCAACCGGATCGTAAGAAGGTAATTCACTGCCTGGTTTCTCAATAACCTTGAATGAGCCAACCGAGAAATCACCTATAAAATTGTATAGGGTTCTCTCTGTTATTTCTGGTAAACTTTTACCTGTATTGTAATCCCAGCTGCCACTTATAGCGTCTCCAACCATAAATAGCGGTAATGGTCCCGGGCTATAGCTTGTAGCAGCAAAACTTGATGTAGATACTTCTGGAAGCTGAAACTGTGTTCCACCATTTACTTGTGCTATTATTTGCACTTCAAGATTCGTTACAGCACCTCCCGGGCGTTTAAAATGCTTCAATAATAAAGAGTTTAACTGTTTAACTGTATAGGATTTAGTTAAAACACCATCAGGAATTTCTTCCGTATATACGGTTCTTTTAGTCACATCATCAATATCTTTACTAAAATTATTTCCTAAGATATCGATACGGAAGAAGTACTTTAAAGTAGTTCCGGCTCCCCTGTCGTTTCCTTGTGTCCAGGTAAAAGTTATAGCATCTGCATCTTCATTCTCTTTAATCAATACAACCTCATTACTAGAAAGGCTTAAAGTCATAGGATTAGTAAAATTTGGCTCCTGAAGCCAATCATGATTTTCAATCCCCTTGTCATCACACGAAACAAGAACTATACTCATTATTATAAATGAGATAATATTTTTTATATTTTTCATTTTTGTTTTGGTTTTTAGTTATTTGGCCCAGAAAGGTGATTGGACTAAATTTGGATTCTTTTCAATTTCTGCCAGGTATATTGGAAACCAGTAAAATGATTTTCTATATACTCTTGTCTGGTACGCTGTTCTTTTATAGAATTCAGCTTCATTTTTACCATTAAAGTTCATCCCATAAAAAGAACCATTCAGGACAGTTTCTGCTAATTTCCATCTTCTTAAATCATCGTAACGTATTCCTTCAGTACAAAGTTCTACTCTGCGTTCCATTCTGATTATTTTTCTGATGCTTTCCTGATCACTGTCAACATGTATATTTAAAGCGTCAGATGCTCCTGTTGTATACGTTCTTACACCAGCTCTTTGTCTAATTTTGTTAAGATATGTCAAGATATCTGGATTACCTGCATCTGATTCATTAAGTGCTTCGGCATAGTTTAAATATACTTCTCCCAATCTATATAGAATTCCATGACGTGGTGCAAAATAATCGCGTAGAGGATCTCTTGTTGGATCAGTTCTTTTTTTAGCCAAATAGCCATTTTGCGGGGCATCATGTGTATGGTTATTATCTTTAGCACCGTTAAAAAACTCTAGTTTTCTACCTTGATCTTTTCCAGCATTTGCACCATCTGTATACCATGCCCTATCAAAGTTAACTGCCAGATAAAATCTTGGTTCACGATTGCAATACATATTGTAAGTACCAGAGACCGTAACTAAGCCCGCATTTTTAGATTCATTCCATTTTGTTAATCCATTGGTCCAATATCCATCTTCTCCGGAAAAACCATTTTCAACATATCCGGAAGCAGGATCACTTATAGGCAAGCCATTTGCGGTAAAAAATGCATCTACCAGAGATTGTGTAACACCGTATCCTCCAGCGCCACCGCTTCCGCTTGGTGCTGTATGCCTGTCATATTCTTTGGATTCTACATTCGGACGAGCAAACAGTACTTCTCTGTTTCCCTGACTAGCTTCTACAAGATGTAACTTTTGACAAGATAAAAACGGATCAATTTCTCCAGCAGTATTCAATTCTACATACAATTTATGACCGGCTGCTTCTGCACTTATAATCAAATCTTTACTTGCATCTGCCGCAATTTTCCATTTATTAGCATCGTAAGAAGGGTTAAATAATGCTTTCCCATCTTTTGAAAGGTGATTAGCATACTCTGGATTTCCGTTTACAAGTGGGCTTGCTGCAAAAAGCAACATTCTGGCTCTAACAGCTTTACACATAATAGATGTTGCACGACCGTATTTTTTACCATCTGTGTATGATTGCGGCAAAACTTTTTCTGCCTCTTTTAATTCATTATCAATCCAGCTTACAATTTCATCATAAGGTGTTTGGCCAACTTGCAAATCCGGAAGATTAAAATCTACGGGAGTAATTTCATCAGGATTAAAAGGGACTGGGCCATAAGTATTTATTAAAAGTGAGTAATAATATGCTTTTAAAAAACGGCACTCAGCAATCATCAATTTTACTTCACTTTCAGTTAGATTTTGTGAAGGTATAACCTTAATGTTTTTTATTAAGATGTTACATTCTCTTATTCTTTGAGGTAAATTATTCCAATAGCCAGGGTTCCATTGTGAACTAACTGCCCAGTCACCAATCGCAAATGGTATTACTTGCCAGTCATATTGACGCCATCTCTCTGATGGAGTCATATCATCTGCTAAAATTTCCCATCCCAAGCTGCGGGTATACCCCCAAGTAGGATCCGGAATCCTGGAGTAACAGCTAGCCAGCCAATTCTCTGTTTTCGTTTTACTCTGAAACACAGCGTCCAAAGTAAGCTCGACATCATCCTCTTTATCTAAGTAATCTGAACACGAAGTCGATAAAAATAATCCTAAAAAAAGGAATATTAATCTGATATGTAAATTTTTCATTTTCATTGTTTTAAAATTATAGACTTATATCTAATCCAAAAAGAAGAGATTTTGTTGATGGGTATTTCAAACCATTTGATGTATTTAGCTCAGGGTCCCAAAGTTTAAAATTCGAAACGTAGAATAAATTATTACCGCTAACATATACCCTTAATCCTTGGAGTCTCATTTTTTCTGCGGTGTTTTTCTGCAATGAGTATCCAACTTCTACAGATTTCAATCGGCCAAAACTCATGTCTTTTTTCCACCAGGTCGATGGAAGAGCGTTGTTTATATTAGGACCATAACTCAATCTTGGATAAAATGCATTTTGATCAGGATTCTCTTCGGTCCAACGGTCCTGGTAGTTATCATAAATATTCCCCAAAGTACCCTGACCAGTTCCTGGTATAAAAGTGCTTCCTCCTATGATTCGTTCAGATTTTGCGATCCCCTGAAAGAAAAAGCTAAAATCGAATTGCTTGTATTTAGTAGTATTTCCAAAACCATATACTATTTGAGGATCCGTTGTGCCACCTATAAAACCTTCGTCTAAGCCATCTATCAGTCCATCTTTATTTCTATCTTCATATTTAATGTCTCCTGGACGAACTTTACCAAATGTAGGTGTTGGCAATCCTGAAACTAATACATTGTCCGAAGCAAAGTCTTCCTGAGTATATAACCCTGCTGCTATATAACCATATAATGTATTATGCTGAATACCTGTAGCAGAACGGTAAGTGCCTTTTACAGCTTCGGCTTCGTCCCTTTCAGTCACTTTATTTTCAACAAAAGTAAAATTGGCGCGCCAGCTCATAAAAAAATCTGGAGTTATCTGCTTATTGAAATTTAAGGCGAATTCAAATCCTTTATTTTCCATTTTCCCAAAATTGGCATAAGGCGAATTAATAATTCCTGCCTGGCTTGGAATAGTATTTCGTTGAATAAGGATGTCTTTCCTTTTGTCCTGAAATACATCTATTGTCAAATCAATCGTATTCAATATTCCTAATTCTAAACCAATATCTGCTTTTGCAACTTTTTCCCATGTTAAATTAGTTACTCCAATTTCACCTTCCTCAATACCTTCATATTTTACACCTTGACCATTTCCCCAGTGATAATCTGAATTACTACCCTCATTAATTGTAGTTTGATAGGCAAATCTTCTGTTTCCATTAATGTTATCATTTCCTGCCAACCCATAAGATCCGCGAAATTTAATTTTATTGAAAATGTGTTTTACCGGCTCCATAAATTTTTCTTCACTTACTATCCAGCCCGCAGATACAGAAGGGAAAAATCCAAAACGCTGTCCTTTTGCAAAATTCTCTGAACCATTGTATCCAAAATTTACTTCCCCAACATATTTTCGGTCAAAAGTATAGGAAGCCCTTCCAGCCATTCCTTGATGTTTAAAAGCCTGAGGCCCTCTTTCATCCTGAAAACTATCTTGATTATACAGCAACATACTTGTTACATCGTGTTTTCCAAAAGCACGGCTATACGATAGATTTGCTTCCAAATAAATACGCTTATTTCCAAAATAATCATTGTTATAATTTTTATTGTACCCAAGGTAATCCTGACCATATACTTGAATTCCATGAATTAAGCTCCCATCAAGATCTCTTTCAGTAGCAACATTATAATAGTTAGGTGATTTACCGCGTTCTACCTTATTTTCAGAAAAAGAATCAAACGCATACGTGAATTTCGCTTTCAATCCTGGCGTAATAGCTTTAAAATCTTGTTCTAATGACACGAGACTTTCAATTTTGCTGCCACTGTGTTTGTAGAATCCTTGTTGCGTATTCATAGCCCATGGGTTTGCACGGTTTATAACCTTAGGAATAGTCCCGTCTGAATAAACTGCCGGATGCGCAAAAGGAGTCGTTTGAAACGCACTGTCGAACAAGTCGTCAGTGCTGCTATTGCCTTTGTTAAGATTTTGTAGAAAACCTCCGATATTTAATCTGAATAAAGTTGTTTTAGACAAGTTAACATCAACATTTGAACGAATATTTGCTCTATTCAATCGCGTTTCTGTATCATAGGATAACTTTGGATCAGCAGAAAGTATACCTTTCTCGCTATAATAAGAAGCTGTCAAAGCATATCTTAGGATTTCAGAACCTCCTGCAATGTTTAAATTCGTTCTGGACGTATAAGCATAATCTTTGGTAATTTCATCTACCCAGTTTACATCGGGATATAAATCAGGATCATATTTACTTGCTGTTTTTAAAATACGATCTTCTGAATAGGGTTGCACTTTACCATCGTCTGCAGCTAATTCATTTAGCAAACTCATATACGGTGCAGCACCAATGAATCTTGGCAATTTAGTAGGTTCCTGAATAGAATACTCTGTTCTTACCTGTATTTTTGGAGTACCCACAAAACCTCTTTTGGTATTGATCAAAATAACTCCATTTGCACCTCTAACGCCATAAACAGCACCAGCAGCGGCATCTTTTAAAACTGAGAAAGATTCAATTTCTGAAGGGTCAAGATCGTTTAGGTTTCGTTCAATTCCATCCACTAATACAAGCGGATTTTGTCCCCCCGCAAAAGTAGAGATTCCACGAATCTTAATATCCGATTGATCATAGCCTGGTTCACCTGATCTTTGAACGGCCATTATCCCAGTTACCTGACCTGCCAGATTGTTACCTAATGTACGGGAAGTTCCTACTTGTAATAACGAAGGCTTTACAGTACTAATAGATCCTACAACTGAAGCTTTTTTCATCGTACCATAACCAACAACTACAACTGTTTGAAGGTCGTTTGTCTCCTCTGCCATTGCTACTGTTATTTTTTTAGCATTATTCAAAGGATGCTCTTGCGATTTCATTCCGATATACTTAAATATAAGTACTGCATTAGGAGAAGATACCGTAATGTTAAAAGTACCATCAAAATCTGTATTTACAGCATTTTTTGTGCCTTTCTCCAATACAGTAGCACTTGGTAATGAAAGTCCTTTAGAATCCGTTACTTTTCCGGTTATTTTTATGGGATCCTGTGAATTGTTCTGTGCATAACCATTCCCCGCACAGAGCATTAGAAACAATAAGCAAATCAATCCATTCTTACTAAACTTTTTACTCAAGGTAAATAAGTTCAGTTGAGTGGATAAAATTTTCCAAGTCGGTTTAATTTTCATTTGAGTTAGTTTTTGGTTTTTATTAGTTAGTTTTCTTTTTGAATTAAAATGTGTTTTTTAAGATTTTATTTTTATTACTATTTTCAATATGAAAAAAAATTGAAATAGTAATAAGATACCAAATTTTACTTTTTTTTAAACATGTTAAAATATTTATCATTTTTTTTATTGATAGTGTAATTTTATATCCTAAAAAATGTCATTTTAATTTTTGACCAAATTAGGCTATAGACAACATAATTTTAATCCCATTTTGTTTCATAATTATGTTGAAATGGTTCATACACGCCTGAAAACGCAGAATAAATGGAATATTTAAAAAATAAATACGTAATACACTACAAATGAAAAATTGCTCCAAAAGAAAGAATAAAATACAAGCATTTTTAAGGTAAAAAAAGTGGTGTATTCTTTTAATTTTTATCCAATTAGTTTAATCTAAATTCATTTTTAAAAAATTTAAAAACAAGATGTTTTGTCAAAAAATACATTGACAGCATCTATTCCACATGTTGGCTAATATTCTTACAGAGACTTCTTAAAACTCAGGTAAATTGTTTTTAATGACTCCATTGTCAGGTTTTTTAAATAAGTCTAAAAAATATTTAAGAATAAATCTTAGCTAAAATTCATTGTTAAAAACAACAAACAACTGTATGATAATCAGTATAAATAAATAAATAAAAAAATCAATCAACATAATTAATAATCCTGATTTGAAAGATGATTTTTATTTTTTTAAAGGGCAAAATTTAAAGAAGTATTAACAGATCTCTTTATTTTAAATAGAATATCTAAATTATTTAATGGTATGTGCTTTTACCCCTTCGTTTGTTATAACAACAGGTTTTATAAAACCATTTTCATCAAAATACATTTCCTCTATGCACGTTTCCCTGGAACTTGAATCAGTTTCAGTAAGCGGTCTTCTGTGGTAAACAATATAATAGGTGTCAGAATCAGGTGTTTTTATAATAGAATGATGACCCGCTCCTGTAGCTATTTCAGGGTCTTGTTCTAAGATTTTTCCAATTCTTTTGAATGGCCCCATTGGAGAATCTGCAATCGCGTATGCCACACAATAATCAGGTCCTGTCCAGCCTCCTTCAGACCACATAAAGTAATATTTGTTATTTCTGATAAACATAAAAGGACCTTCGACATAGTTTTCGGGTGTTATTTCTTTGAAAATAGTTTTCTCTTCAAAAGGAACAAAACCTGTAAAATCTGCTTTTAGCTTTGCAATATTACAATGTCTCCATCCTCCATAAATTAAATAATGCTGACCATCTTTATCTCTAAATACAAATTGATCAATAGGTTGTGCACCGTTATAAAATTTATCAACCAGTGGTTTTCCTAAATAATCTTTATAAGGCCCTTCAGGTTTTAAAGCTACGGCAATACCAATTCCGCCTACTTCATTGTCACTCTGAATATCATTTGCTCCAAAAAACAAGAAATATTTATTTTTATTTTTAATGATTGAAGGCGCCCACATTGCTTTTTTTGCCCATTTTACTGCCACTGTATCTAAAATTCTCTGATGTTTTGTCCAATGAGTTAAATCTTTGGAAGAAAAAGCATCCAGAAAAATCTGGTCCTCATAAGGAGCCGAAAAAGTGGGATAAACCCAATACATTTTATCAAAAATAATTGCTTCAGGATCGGCATACCAACCTTTGAAAATGGGATTATTGTTTTTTGTTTTCCCTGAAACTATTGGTTGTGCAATTGCTTTTGAACACCAAATAATCAGAAGAAAAAATAAAATCTGTTTCATAGTTTTTCTTATATATAGTTTATAGAAAAAATCTGCCTCTTTAAAAAAGGCAGATTATATAAAAATTGATTTTTTTTAATCCCAAATTTACTTCTTCATTATCTTATAAGAACTAATTGTGGAATCTGAATAAAAGATCTTCAGAATATAAACTCCCGAAGTAAATGAACCTGCACTTATTATTTTAGAGTCAATAACCGTTTTAACCAATCCTCCAAGTGCATTATAGACCTCAATTTTATTAATGTCATTGTCTCCAGAATCAATTGTAAGGATTTCGTGTACCGGATTTGGATATAACTGTATTATTTTACTGCTACTGTTAAAGTCAATAGTTTTTAAGGTTACTGCTGAGAAGTCAATTTTATTAGTACTTTGAGCAAGATTAGCAAAAGTTGCATCACCTGTAGCCTGCCCTCCATCAAGTGGAGCATATAACTCAAGGCTTGATTTAAGCATGTTACCATTATTCAGTGCTGTTACCTCTTCTAAATTCATCCCTGATCTGTAGAAAAACCAGTTTTTATACTGAATTGATGTTGGTGCATTTGCAGGATTTAAAGAAAACATTTTTGCTTCTAATTTTTCATTAAGACTTCCTAAAAGTGTAGCACCTGAATAAAGAACTGTTGTTCCTCTTGCGTAAAAATGAGTAAGTGTGATTTTGTGCCACTGATTGTCATTTAAAACAGTAGATCCTGTAATTTTAGTTCCTGAAGGAGAAGTGTAAATTAGATGTCCATCTTTATCAATAGCAATAATGCCAGCCGTTGTCGCTGTACTAAAAGAGGCTATATTACCTATTGAACTTATCTTAACATCAAACGATGTTGTAAATGAATGTATGGTTTTTTCAGGTGTAAATTTTATTGATCCTGTAGAAAGTATATTATTTATATTTAAAGGAGTTCCTGCAACAATTTTTGGTAAGGACTTTCCTTGTTCTAAAGCATCAAATAAAGATGGAACCATTGCATAAAAGAACTCTGTATGTCCAACATCATTTGGATGTAAATCGTCGGATTTATATCCTGTTGCCCATCTGCCGGCTCCATTATCAATTGCTCCCAGAAGATTGATACTTGGCACATCCCATTCATGAATTAGCAAATTCATTTGTTTTATAAAGTTATAATCCGCTGCATTATAATCTTCACGAGTATAATTATTCATAACCACCGGAATTTTTCCGTTTTGTTTCGCCTTTGCAATAAGCAATAACATATTAGCTTTAAACTGGTCAAACGCTGGCTGCCCATTTTCATGAATGCCTTCATTACCAAGTGAAAGACCGTAAATTACATATTTACTGCAGTCCCCTATAAGGTCTTTTTCATATCGGTTCAGGAGACTAATCGTATTATTTCCATTTATGGCAATATTTGAAGTAGTAAATTTAGAACTTGTTCCGTTCGAAAAACGCTCTCCAAGTAATTGAGCATATTGATAAGCATACCCATGATTATCAGTAGCACCATGTCCGTTTGCTACAGAAGATCCCATTACAGATATTTCCAAATCATCTATATTATCACATTCAATTGAATATGTGTATGTACTTAAATCAAGTGTAATTTTAAATTTTCCATATTTAAGTGCTATATCTTCAGTCGGAACATTATATGCCTGATACTCTGATTTCAACATTACTGTATTGGCAGTATTTGTAACTTTATGGAAAGAATATGGCCAATCACCATTTCCTTTAAAACTAAAACGAGTGTCAGTTTCACCATTGGAAACAGTCATATCAATTGTTTTTGACCAGATTCCGTTACCTTGATAATCCAAGGGAGCACCTTCAGCAGCAGCCCAACTGCCTGTAATCATGTTGGAGGCTACAGCCCATCTTATTGGGACAATGCTATATGTATTAGTATTTAAATTTACGGTAATAAGTACTGTTCCTGTTTCAGCGGGGTCAATTCCTGCACCATTTAAAGAAAGTGCTCCCCCTCCTGAACCCGCGCCATAAAAAGCACCACCAGATTTAGAAGTATAAAAGTTAATTGTACCATTTGCTTTTAATGAAGTATATATTTCAAAAATGTTTGTTATGTTATTAGTCAGCCCCCTAACCATTCTCATTGGTAGAGCGTCATTCATATTATCTCCTTTTTCTGTAGCCGTTCCTGAGAAAAACAATTCTGATATCTGATTAGAAACGTTAATTGTTTTAGTAGCCGAAACTGAAGGGGTCAGCAAACTCGTTGCTGTCACTACTACCGCCCCATTACCTACAGGACTAAGCAAACCTGCGCTGGTGATAGTGGCAATATTAGTATTATCAACTTTCCAGCTTACTGCAGATGAACTTGCGTTTGACGGCGTAACTACAACTGACAGTTGTGATGTTTGTCCACTTGTTATAATATTGTTTCCTGTTATTTGAAGTGCGTTTACATTAATTACAGGAATTTCAAATTCTTCAATTTTCAAAGCGTTTATATATGCAAAACCGCCACTAATAATTGATAAGTCAATAATTATTTCTCCGGAAAGATTCGGAAATAATACATTTGTGCTAATAATTGTATTATTGTTCCCAGCCGCACCGTCAGTTGTTACAAGTTGACCTGTAAAAGAATTTTTTCCTGTAAAGATAAATTTCGATTCTCTTACCGGCGGATCAGCAACTCTTGAGCCAAAAACATTAAACTTATACCCTTTTGAAGGAGATAAATTACTTATTTTAAGCTGCCCTGTAGGATTACCGCTTTCTAAATAAAAATAATCTGAAGTAGCAGTTTTGACTGCAAGATCAGCTAAATTAGCTGTCGTTGGTGTTAATAATCCATAACTATCAGATGAATTTATTGAAAAATTATCAGTGACAGTAATGGTATAACCGGTAGCCACGTTGTTAGCATTGATCAATGCAGTTGTCGCTCCTACAGATCCGTTTGTTGGGTTATTCCAATGGTGATTGTTTGCATCCGGGCTTGGTGTAATTGCTCCATTATTACCACCTGTCGGGCCAAAATCTACATACATACTTTGATTTACCGGAATGTCATATTCTTCCATTTTCAAGGCATTTATATAGGCGAAATTTCCTGTAACAATAGATAAGTCTATAGTTATAACTCCTGAAGCATCCGGTAATAATAGTATTGTTTTAAGCATTGTGGTAATGTTCCCAGTTGATCCATCTGTTGTTATAAGCTGACCTGTAAAAGAATTTCCTCCTGTAAAAACAAATTTCGATTCTCTTACCCCCGAACCAGAAGCAACTCTTGAACCAAAAACAGTAAACTTATAGCCTTTTGTAGGGGATAAATTGCGTATTTTAAGCTGTCCTGTTGGATTAGGAACCTCGACAAAAAAATAATCCTGAGTGGCGGTTCCTATTGCTAAGTCGTCTAAATTAGCTGCCATTGTTACTGATGGTCCATAATTTACAGTCGAATTTAATGTAAAATTATCGGTAACTTCAAGTTTAAAACCTGTAGTAATGTTATTAGCATTGATCAAAGTGAGGCTGCTTCCTACGCCTTCACTTATCATATTATTCCAATAATGACCACTTGCATCAGGGCTTAATGTTATTGCTCCCTGAGTTCCCCCTGTCGGACCAAAATCCACATAAAAACTTTGATTAAGAGTTTGTCCATTCAGATGAATAAATCCACATAAAAGGTAAAATAATAAGAGTAATTTTTTTTTCATTTTTTGGTTTTTATAGTTAGTTAGTAAAATTATAAACACCTGATGTACAATCTAAATCAGCAGATCATCGCTCTCATAACATTCGCGTTTTGTGAAAGAAAATAATAGAAAATAACTTATTCAGACCAAGTAGCTGCAGGCTTCACATCTACTTTCATTTTTAAAGTCCCTCCTTTTTTAACAGCCTCTAAGTCGATTGAAAGATTATCTAAATCAGTATCATTCAGTTTTACTTCCTGCAGGTAAATATTGGTTTTAGAATTATTTTTTACATCAATAACAAAACTTTTATCACGGTTTTTTCCTAATTGTCTTATAGTGACTTTATCAAACAATGGGCTTCCAATTTGAAATGACGGATTAACATCTGTAAGTCCCCTAACATCAAATAATCCAATAGAAGACATAACATACCAAGCTCCTAACTGACCCTGGTCTTCATCCTGACCATAGCCATAGCCGTGAATACCTTCGGTTCCATAAAATTCGTCACAAATAGCACGTACCCATTTTTGTGAGAGATATGGTTTTCCTGAAAAATTAAACAGCCACGATATATGTAAATTCGGCTGATTACCATGATTATAAAATCCTGATAATCCGGCAAATGCATCGATTTTAGTTCCGCCTCCAAAAACATTTTCCTGGGATTTTGTAAAAATGTTATCCAAACGATCGTTAAAAGTATCTTTTCCTAAAGTTTTAACTAATTCAGGAACATTGTGAGGAACGTAGAATGTATACTGCCAGGCATTCCCTTCCTGAAATCCTCTCCACGGCTGTGATGGATCAAAATCTTTTATAAACTCTCCATTAGCATACTTAGGTCTTATAAAAGTTGTTTCTTTATCATAAAGTAATTTCCAGCCATCAGCTAATTTTATAAGTTTTTCATAATCTTTGGTTTTACCTAACGCTTTAGCAAATTGCGCTACAGCATACGCACTATAAGAATATTCCAAAGTGTGGGAAGCTGAAAATCCTGAACCTTCTGCGCTGGTTTGATAATCCATGTTATCTAAGTATGGAGAATAACCTAGTTTTACAAATTGCTTCACATCCATTTTACCTGCACCTTCTATTCTGCCTCTCCATTCTAATTCATTTTTCAGAGCTGCTTCATATCCTTTTTCTACATCAAAATTACGGATCCCGGAATTATAAGCCGATGCTATTGCAAGTCCTGTAAAGTTGGTACCTACGCCCGATACATATTTGCTATTAGCAATACCATCGCCAAGCCATCCTGCATCTTTGTAGATCAATATTTGTCCCTGTACCCAGTCTGCATAATATTCAGGATAAGCGAGCGCCCATAATTGGGTTAAGTTCCAGAAGCCTCCCCAAATTGCATCCGTATTATAATAATTGTGCTGTGGTTTTCCTTTTGCATCCAAAGGAATCTGCCCCACTTTACCATTGTTCATTGGATAAGCTCCATTTACATCACTTCCTAATCCACGCCCCAATAAAGCGTGATATAAACCTGTGTAGAATTTAATTTTGTCTGTTTCATTTTTACCTTCTACGACTATCCTGCCTAAATAGTCGTTCCATGTCGCAAGGCTTTGTTTCTTAGCCGCAGCAAAGTTTAGTTTTTTGGCTTCTCTTTCAAGATTAATTCGGGCATTGCCAATAGAGTTATAAGACAACCCTATTTTAACAGTAATCATTTCATTCTCTTTTGTATCGAAAGTCAAATAAACTCCTGCACCTTCTCCTGCAATTTGTTTAATCCCAGCCTGAGTTTCTTTTTTATTAAATACGCCAAAACTCGTTGGCTTTTTATCTAAAATGGCTGAGAAATATATAGCAACATCAGCACCAGACTGAAATTTTTTAACATATTCCGGAATTGTAATCACATAACCTTCTACTCTTCCATCTTCAGAAATGGTAACCTTTGATTCCTTAACAGCGCCGCTCTCACCCTGTCTGTTACCAATATCAAAAATGATATTCGACTGAGAAGATTTTGGAAATGTATACCGCTGAAAACCGACTCTTTTTGTTGCTGTAAGTTCTGCTTTTATATTATAATCCTTAAGCAAAACTGAATAGTAGCCTGCTGTAGCATATTCATCCTTACGGTCAAATTTTGATCTGTACCCATCTTCCGGATGATCAAGGCTTCCTGGTATTGTTTGTAATTTACCAACCGATGGCGCCAATACGATTCCGCCTATCTGAAATTCATGTAAACAGGCAAACCCTTCTATCGAAGTATCTCTATCATCATAACCTGTAGCTTCCCATCCCTGAGCATTGCCCAAATGCCCATTAGTCGAAGGCCCCAGTTTTGCAAGTCCAAAAGGCATTGCAGCAGGTGTATAAAAAAACCAACGGCTATGTGCCGTTCCAATATTTGGATTTACATAATCTGACAACTTTTTACCAGATTGCTGACTCAAGGCCATATTATAAGATAATAAGGCGACAGTTATAATGCAAAATCGTACCAGAATATTTTTCATATCTCAATTATATTTTATTTTAAATCAATCGTAATTCCATCTTTCAGTGTACCAGAACCTGTATATATTTTACCTTCAAGCATTACACTTACATTTACTGCCTTTACATCTTCATCGCTGTTTCTCTTACCTTCAACTTTAGAAATTTTGACAAAAACAGTATCACTCTTTTTTTCTGCATTAAAAGTTAGCAAAACATAATCGCCTTTTTCAAAACCAAATCCATCACCTGAATCTAAGTAAAGTTCTCCGTTTGCTTTACCACTTGCATCAAGGCAAACAAAAAGACTTAAAGGATCGAATGAATTTTCTCCAGCATTTTGAATCACTTTACCCGCAGGAATAATACTTCCGCCTCTAATACTCAATTTTGCCTGATATTTATCCTGCTTCTCACCCTCTATAAGATTTAATTCTTCCCAAATTCCAGAAGGAAGTATTGGATCTTTTGCAAATGCCGGAATAACCAAAAGATTTGCTCCTAACAAAAAAGCCTGTTCTTCAGCTCTAAGACGTGAATCCTTAGTATCTGCAAAAAATACGGGTGCCATAACCGGCATTCCAGTTTTAGAAGATTGATAGAAAAGAGTGTATAAATACGGAAGCAAGCGATAGCGCCTTTCTAATGCAATACGCGATGTTTTTTCAATCTCTGGACCAAACGCCCATGGTTCTTTGTCATTTGTTCCTGCACAAGCATGACCGCGTGCAAAAGGCATAAACGCTCCAAAACCTAACCAGTTGGCCCATAAGTCACCACTTGTATCTCCAAGGAAACCTCCAATATCCGGTCCGCTGAATGGCTGACCTGACAATCCTAATGTTATTGACATTGGTACCGATAATTTCATGTGTTCGACACTGGCATAATTATCACCTGTCCAGGTCGCGGCATAACGCTGTCCTCCTAATAAATTAGATCGGGTTAAAAGAAAAGGGCGCTTGGCTGGGTTTGTTTTTAAAATTCCGTCATAAGATGCTTCTACCATTAATCTGCCATATGCATTATGATAAAGTAAATGATCACCTTTAGGCAAATTTCCACCGCCTTTGTGAGGCGTATCATAAGGCATTGTCCCTAAACGTTTACCTTCAGGAAAATCATTATCATTTACAGCTGGTTCATTCATATCATTCCATACACCATCAATTCCAATGTTTAAAAAATCTTTATAAAGTCCAGACCACCAATTTCTAGTTTTTGGATTTGTAAAATCAGGAAAAGCACAATCACCAGGCCAAACTTTTCCGTGATATTCTTCTCCATTATTTTTCTTCACCCATACATTATTTTTTGTACCAGATTTATAAACAGAATATTCCTTATCAACTTTTACTCCAGGATCTATCATATAAATGGCTTTAAATCCTTTTTTATGTAAATTATTATTTAAAACTTTCGGATTCGGGAATCTGATACTGTCAAATGTAAACACCCTGTAACCCTGCATATAATCAATATCCATCCAAACTACATCAGCAGGAATTTTCTTTTCCCTGAAAGTGTCAGCGATTTCCATAACACGTTTTTCGCTGTCATAAGAAAATCGGCATTGGTGATATCCCAATGCCCAGCGAGGTGGTAATTTGATTGTGCCTGTTAATTCAGAAAGTCCTTTCATCACTTCCTGAGGCGATTTTCTATCAATGATATATACCCTGAACAAAGCTCCTTCTGAATTATATATGATCTGATCTGAGTTTGTAATTAACTCAGCTTTCCATGTGCTGTCAAAAATAATTCCGAAAGCAGAACCATCTTTTCGTACACCCATTACCCATGGATGCGTTTGATACAATCTTTTGCCGCCTTCTACACTATAAGCTCCCGTGTCTGTATTCCATAATTTAATAGCCTGACCGTTACGCAACAAAGGACCTGTAACTTCTCCGCCTCCGTATAAACTTATATCTTCTTTCAAATTTAAAACAGCACTTGCTTTACTATTGTTGAATGTAAACTCCGGAATCAATGACCAATCAGTTGGTACTTTTCCTTTAGGTTTTGGTTCTGTCGCAAAAATCAATGAGGGTGTTTTGTTTTTATCAAAACCTGTCGGTATAAACTCTACAATTCTATTACCCACCGACGTCGTTCTCTTTAACGAAACTTCCTGACTGGTGGATTTTAATATTACTGTTGAAATAAAGAAAATTGAAAATAATACGGGTTTTAAATTCATATTAGAAATTTAAATGTTATTAAATTATCACAAATGCATCATTAAGACATACTAAAACGATTTAGCAAATAAATGTAAACATTTTGATTTTACAAAATTTTTTATAAAAATAAGTAGGAGAATTGTATTTTTAGTAATCTATTAATTACTTATAAGTGATTAAAGAAAGAAAACAAACTAAGGGCTGACCGAAAATTTATACAAAGAAATAGTGTGATAAACTGCTTTTGGTTCTAATGTTATTGATGGAAAATTAGACTGATTCGGTGTATCTGGAAAATGTTGCGTTTCTAAAGCAAAAGCGGTTCTGTAATCATCTTTTGCACCTGATTTAAAGGTGTTTTTACTTTGCATAAAATTCCCAGTATAAAACTGAAAACCAGGTTCTTCGGTATAGACATTCATCACAACTCCTGATAAATCTCCAGTGATTGAACCTAAGTGAATCATCTCTTCTTTATTTTTATGCTTTAATACAAAATTATGATCATATCCACCTCCATTCTTTAATTGAATGTTATCTGATTTTATTCGTTCTCCAATTGTGTGTGGAGTAAAAAAGTCGAATGGGGTACCTGTAACAGATTCAATTTTCCCTGTAGGAATTAAACCTTTATCAACAGGAGTATATTCTTTAGCATTAAATTGTATAATATGATTCAGGATAGTACCCCTTCCTTCTCCATTTAAATTAAAAAAGGCATGATTAGTTAGGTTTACAATCGTTGTTTTATCGGTTGTAGCCTCGTATTCTATTTTAACTTCGTTATCATTCGTAACACTATAAGTTACCTTTACTTTTAAGTTTCCGGGAAAACCCATTTCCATATCCGGGGAAATATAAGTAAAAACCACAGTATGTTCGTTTGTTTTTTCTGCATCCCAAACTACGCCCTCGAACCCTTTTGTTCCACCATGCAAAGCATTCTCACCATTATTAATCGGAATACTATAATTTTTTCCGTTTAAGCTGAATTTACCTTTGGCAATTCTATTACCAACTCTTCCGATAGTAGCTCCAAAATACTTCTCAGTAGAATTCTGATAGTCTTTTATACTTTTAAAACCAACCACTACATCTACAAATTCATTCTTATTATTTTTAACCAATAAGCTAATTAAACGTCCACCGTAATTGGTAAAAGCTGCCTGGATATTTTCGTTTTTAATCCAGTAAAGGCTCACTTTTTTTCCTTCAATTTCTCCTTTAAAATTGTCTGCATCAAGAACGATGGGTTGTATATCTGCGTTTTCTGATAGGAGTTTATTTGATTTCTGGATGTAGCCTTGCTGCCTTTTTTGACAGGAAATCTGCAGGAGCAACCCTGAAATAAGAATGGTAAATATTTGTACTTTTTTCATTTTGATATTTTAAATTTCTAATTATTGCATTGCCGGAATTGCTAATGTAACTTCTTCAGATATTGGTTCTCCTATAATTGGTTTTCCGTTTTTGTCCCATTTTATTTGTTGCATTCTTGGGGATCTTTGCATACCGCATCCTTCTCCCGGATTTGAATTTGCATGGTACAAAATCCAGTCTTCTTTACCATTTGGTGATTTAAAGAAAGAATTATGTCCCGGAGCATAAACTTTAGCTTTATCTGATTTTTCTAAAATGGGTTTGTCTGATTTTGCCCATGCCAAAGGATCCAATAAATTGTTTTTTCCTGTAAAAGTGAGCAAACCTAAACTGTAATTATCAGTCCAGCACCCACTTGCTGAAAAGACGATAAAGGCTTTATTTTTATGTGTCAGAAATTGAGGCCCCTCATTTACGTTTACCTGTGCGGGATTTACATCATCGTGCAATGCACCATGCAACTCCCATTGATTGGTGGGACTTGAAATTAAAACTCTGTCTCCGTCAATTTCAGTAGGACTCTTCATTTTGGCGATATAAATATTTTGCTGCCCATTAGTATCTCCTTCCCAACCAGACCAAATCATATATAATTGTTTTTTATAGGTAAAAACATTCCCATCAATTGCCCATTTATCGGTTTGTGCGGCTATTTTTCCTTTAAAAATCCACTCACCTTCCATTGGATTTTCAGAATTATTTTCTAAAACATACATTCTGTGTGTATTATTATAACCGTTGTCTGCAGCAAAATACACATACCATTTGCCCATAATAAAATGAAATTCAGGTGCCCAGATTTCTGCAGAATATGCTGTGTTTGCCGGTGCTGTCCAAATGATTTTCTTTTCTGCGTTTTTTAAATCTGCTAAATTTTTGCTTTTCAAAAGAACCAGATGGTTTTGCATGGTATGGGTGTAATAATAATAGCCATTATGATAAGTACTGTATGGATCTGGTCCATAATCCAAAATAGGATTGGTAAAGGTTTGCTGTGCTGACAGAGCATTACTTGTCATACAAAATAGGATCAGTAATAGTGCTTTTTTTAATATGGAATTATTTATTTTCATACGTAGATATAATTGTTTTTGACCCATTTTTGGTCATCTTTTTAAACTAATTAATGAATATATTTCATCTTGATTTTTTTGATTTCTTATGATGACTTATTTTAAAAATGGTTAAATTAAAAATCAAATTATCGGTACAAAGCGTTCCAATAATTTGAAATCACGTTAAACAACTAACCACAGTTATTTTAAAATAAGTATGCTCTCTTTATGATGTCGTCTTTTATTTAGAATTTACTTCGGATGTAATTTTTCTAATAAAATCGGTTTCTGATTTTTTGTATGGTGTACCATCAGCATTAAATACTTCATGAAACCATACAGGCGGTGCTGACTTATATTTTTTTGTCCAACTATCCCAAGGAAATTTAGTTTGTGTTTTCCCGTCTACTAATCCCCAATTCATCATAGCGATTTTGTTTTCTTTGGCAATTGGCAAAAATCCTTCGAAAGTACTGCCATTTGGTCTGGCCATATATTCAGTGCACAATAATGGTTTTCCATAGCGTTTTAACTCTTTTATTCTGTTTATAAAGTCAGCTGGCTTGTCATAACAGTGAAAGGAAATAACATCTGATTGCTCCAGTTGTAATTTAAAAATAGGTTTCATTCCTTTTCTAGACCAATCACCTGCCCAAACTCCTGATGTTAAAGGTTGTGAAGGATTACTGGAACGTGCCCATTCAAAAGCTTTTTCCAAAAGTTTGTAAACTAAATCTTCTTTATTGTCCCTTTCTGCTTTATCATAAGCTGGTCTGTTCATGTTGTCTGGCTCATTCCAGATATCCCAGCCTATAATTCGATTATCGTCTTTAAAGTGCGCTACTGTTTCTTTAATATACTTTTCTAAACGCGGCGTTTGTTTTTCGTCCAAAAGTGCTTTTTGTCCTGGGGACTGCACCCAGCCCGAATTATGCAGAAAAGGCTTTGGAGCTCTTTGTTTTCCAGATAACGGAAAAGGATCCCAGCAAGAATCGAACAAAACAAATAATGTTTTAATATGATGTTTATGAGCGATAGTCAAATATTCATCCATTCTTTTATAAAATCCCTCAGCATCATCTTTATGCAGTAAATCATGGAGATAAACGCGCATCACATTCATTCCTATGCTTTCTGCCCAACCTAATTCCTGATCAATTTTTTTTGGATCAAATGTATCTGCCTGCCACATTTCTAATTGGTTAATGGCATTACCCGTTGTGAAATTGGCTCCAACCAGCCATGACTGTTTTGCGTACCAGGTGTTAGCTTTCTCTTTAGTCCAGATTGTTCTTTCAATTACAGAAGTTTCAGTTGGGCTTTGATCGGTTTTAATTTCACTTTTGCTTTTGTTACAGCTAATTGTGAGTACCGAAAATAAAGCAATAGCTATTAATTTATTTTTCATTATAAAAAAGATATTGAGGTTTTTAGCTTCGTGAATTAGGATAAACTCAAAAAGCCATAATGTTTATTATTGATTGTATTGAATTTTATTTACTAATTAAAATATTGAAAATATGCGTTAATATTTATAATTCTTTAGCTGCCTTTTTAATCAAAATTGCCTATACGAATTTATTTCTCGTGTAATCAAAGCTTCTTGCCATACTTTTTGATCTGCTTCGGTACGTATACTATTATAATTATTAGAACTTCCAAATAGCTGATTAAAATTTTTAAATCTATCTAACGAAACGTACGGAATTCCATTATTCAAAGCATTTCCTTCGGGAGTTATCACTTTCAGTAAACTCCAACTGCCAGTTCTACCGCTATCTACCCTGTTTTGACATTCAGGCTTAAAGATTTTTGATTCTGCTATTTCATATTTTGCATAATTATTTGGGCTGACTTTCATGAAATTATTCCCATTACGGTTCCTAAAAACAAGTTAAATTGTCCTTTTGTCTGGCCAATTTGCTTCAGTTAAAATGTGTCTGCCAAATCTCTGCTTTTAAGAGATTCTGTTCCTTTTGTTAATAAATCTGCATCAGATATAGTAGGAAATGCTCTTTTTGCAATGGTTAAAAAACTCTTGCCATCAGCGTCCTGAAACATTTTGATCGGATCATTAAAAACCTGAACCGTTACATACTGATAGCCTTGATCTTTACGTTCTTGTTGCAAACGCCAAAGTTGCCACCCCATAATCTCGCCGCTTTTAACACATTGATCGTGTATTTTCTCCCAAAAGCTTTCCATATCAAGATAGTTTGATTCTCGTTTCGAATCAACTTTCATAAACTCAAATAATAAATAAGTTTTTCTTTGAGGAATCACATTGCATCCAAACAAAATAATTGCTACAAAAAGAATTAATTTTTTCATACTTATACTATTTCTTAGCTTTTTAAATGGATATGATTAATCAGTAAGATTGCTGCATCAAGATTAAAATAACTTTTTAAGTATTTCACTTTGTATTATTAAAAATTAAGTAATATTGCAACTCACCCAAAGATGTATATTTTAATTACTCTCTGAAAATTTGATGTTTTTTTTTATTAATACTATAATTTATGTGCCAAAAAAATATCATTTTAATTTTTTACCAAATTAGGATATTGACGGTATAATTTTAATCCCATTTTGTTTCACAATTGTGTTCAAATGATTCAAATCATCTATATTAAACGTTATAAATCCGCATATAAAACAAAATGTATGCTTATGACACACGTGGAAAAGTTATTTTTATAAAAAAATTAAATAAAAACACCTACATGCAAAGATTTTTAAAAATAGGGACATTGATTTGTCTTTTGTTTTTGTCAACTACAATTTTTAGTCAGGAATATTATTTCAAACATTATAAGGTAGAAAATGGTATGTCCAACAATTCTGTTTTGGCATCCATTCAGGACAAAGATGGATTCTTATGGTTTGGCACTAAAGATGGGTTGAATCGTTTTGACGGATATCATTTTAAAACATTTCGCAGCGGAGAAAACCCTAATACATCATTAGGAATAAACTACATTCAATCGCTGCATGAGTTTAAAAATTATATTTGGGTAGGGACTGATAAAGGATTGTATTCATATGATAAGAAATTAGAAAAATTTATTTTTTTGAATGCGGCTATTAATAACCGTATTAATGATATTGATAATGATTTAAAGAATAATTTATGGTTTATATCTATTGGAACATTGGTTAAATATAATGTCGATACAAAAGAAACCACTATGTTTGATAGGAATTCCTTTTATGCCACTTCTATTACATGTGATAAAAATGGAGTAATCTGGGCCTCATCATATGATGATTTATATCGCTATTCTGAAGCGACTCAAAGTTTTGATAAAATCAAAGTACAGTTACCTAATAGTACGTTTTCCATTTCAGTCATTTATGCCTTAGATGCCAATTCAAATTCAAATTCAATTTTAATCGGTACCCGGGATCATGGTGTTTACAAGTACGATGTTTTAAGTGGAAAAACGATACCATTTATTAACGGTGCGGAAAAACCGGTTTTTGTTCGACAATTTAAAAGAAATAAAAATGAATTATGGATTGCCAGCGAATCGGGCGTTTACATTTACAATCTAAAAGATAAAACAATCCGAAATTTACGCAAAAGTCCGAGTGATCCTTATGCAATTTCAGATAATGCTGCCTATTGCATTACTATCGATAAAGAAAATGGGGTGTGGATTGGAACTTATTTTGGCGGGGTAAATTACCATCAAAAACAATATGATCAGTTTAAAAAATATTTTCCCCGCAAAAGTGAAAATGCAATTGTTGGAAGTGCCGTACGTGAAATTCACAAAGACAATCAGGGAAATCTCTGGATTGGCACCGAGGATGCCGGAATTAATAAATTTAATCTAGCGACAAAGAAATTTGTCAATTTTCAACCAAACGGAACAAAATCAGGGCTTTCTTTCTATAACATTCATGCCGTATTACCAAGAGGAAATAAAATTTGGATTGGAACTTTTGAACATGGTCTCGATATTATGGATGCTGCTTCAGGAAAAGTTATAAAACATTATGATCAGACTTCGAGCAATCTAAGAAGTAATTTTATTATTACTTTTTATGAAACTCCTGAAAATAAATTATATGTAGTAACTTCATTAGGCATCTATGTATATGATGATAAAAATGATAATTTCAAAATTTGTGATGCTTTTTCAGAATCCACCCATTATACCTGTATGTTTAAAGACAGGGAGGGAAATTTATGGGCAGGATCTTATCGTGACGGTTTGTTTTACTACAATTCAAAAACTAAAGAGAAAGTTCTTTACAAACACGATTTTAAAAATGAAAAAAGTATCAGTAATGATTTTATAACATCCATTTTCCAGGACAAACAAAATAACCTGTGGGTCGCAACCGAAAATGGTTTGAATTTATTTGATGCGCGAAAAAAGGAATTTAAAAAATTCACTACTAAAAATGGTTTTCCAAGTAATGTAATTTATTCTATTCTTGAGGATGAACAGCATAATTTATGTATTACAACTTCAAAGGGCTTAGTCAAATTTAATTATAAAACTAAATCAGTTAAAATTTTTACTACAGCAAACGGATTGTTGAGTGACCAATTCAATTACAGTTCAGCTTTTAAGGATTCAAATGGAGATATGTATTTTGGAAATCTGAATGGTATGATTAGCTTCAATCCTAAAAATTTCAGTACAAATAAATACAATCCTCCCATATTTATTACCGGTCTTCAAATAAACAATCAGGATGTAGTCGTAAATGATGAAGGCTCTCCACTTGACGAATCTATTTCCTATATCAGAAAAATCACTTTAAACAGTCATCAATCTAATTTTAATATCGATTTTGCATCATTAAGCTATACAGCTCCGGAACTTACGCAATATTGGTATAAATTAGATGGCATCAATGATGATTGGGTTTATTTAAATAAAAATAATAAAGTCTTTTTTACAGAACTCCCTTCTGGTAACTATAAATTTAGAGTAAAGTCCTTAAGTGTTAACGGAATTTGGAGCAAAGAAGCTGTTATTGAGATTACAATTTTGCCCCCATTTTGGGCTAGCAATTATGCTTTCTTTTTTTATTTTTTACTAATATCAGGATGTCTTTACTGGCTGTTGCGCAGGTATCATAACAAGAATATTAAGGAAAATAATCAAAAAATTGCCAATCTTAACAACGAGAAAGAGAAGGAAATTTACCATGCCAAAATTGAGTTCTTCACCAATGTTGCCCATGAAATCCGAACACCTTTAACTTTAATTAAAAGCCCTTTAGAAAGTTTACTAAAAAGGTCTTATGAATCTCCAGAAATTCCACAGAATTTATTAATAATGGAGAAAAACACCTCTCGTCTGTTAAATTTGGTAAATGAGTTGCTTGATTTTAGAAAAACTGAAATGGAAGGACTGAAATTGACTTTTGTAGAAACAAACATATCCATGCTGGTTAGAAATTTACAATCCGAATTTACTCCTTTAATTGAAGAAAAGCATATTCATTTTGAATTAAAGCTGGGAGAAAAAAATATTTATGCATTTGTTGATGAAGAGGCAATTAGAAAAATTCTGAGTAACTTAATTAGTAATGCCATAAAATATGCCAAAAGCGAAGTAATCATTACTTTATTCAGAGACGAAAACGCTTTGGAATTTATAGTTAAGAATGATGGAAATTTAATTCCAAAAGGTCTTAAAAGTAAAATTTTTGAGCCTTTCTTTAGAATATTAGGTTCAGAAACGCAAACAGGCACCGGAATTGGATTATCACTCGCACATTCATTGACTGAATTGCATAACGGAACTTTAAAATTGCAATTTTTGGATGACTCTATGAATACTTTTGTTTTACAGTTGCCATTGCGTCAGGAAAGTGAGTTTCACCTTTATAAGGATACTTCCGAGAGCACGATAAAAGAAAATAATGAAGAATATGAAAATGAGATTATAGCTAAAAATATTAAAACACATATACTTGTTGTAGAAGATAATTTGGAGTTACTTAATTTTATCAGTAAAGAACTTGGTAAAGAATATAAAGTCTTTAAAGCGGCTAATGGAGAAGAAGCTTTAAAAGTCATTCATAACGAAACCATACATATTGTTATTAGCGACATTACAATGCCTATAATGGACGGAATCGAGTTGTGTGACCGTATTAAATCTAATATTGAAACGAGTCATATTCCAGTAATTTTACTAACCGCCTTAAGTGCAGTACAATCCCGAATTAAAGGTTTAGAATCAGGTGCTGATGCCTATATCTCCAAGCCTTTTTCAATGGACTTTATATTGGCTCAAATCGACAATTTATTATCCAACAGGCGTCATGTCATGGAGTATTATGCAAGTTCCCCATTATCACATTTAAAAAGTATAGCTCATAATAAAATCGACGAGGATTTCATTAAAAAATTAGATGAAATTATAGACCAGAATATGGCAGATACCAATTTAAGTGTTGAATCATTAGCCGATATTTTGCACATGAGCCGCTCTACTTTATATCGCAAAATAAAAGACATTTCTAATTTAAGTCCAAATGAATTAATTAATAATGCACGTCTAAAAAAAGCCGCAGAATTATTACTCTCCGGCAAATACAAAGTCTATGAAATTGCAGAAATAGTAGGTTACAACTCGCAATCGAGTTTCAGCAGGAATTTTCAAAAAAGTTTTGCAATGTCACCTTCGGAGTATATCAATAATGGACAGTAAACTTTTATATAATTAAATATATTCTTTAGTTCAACTAATTATACTAAATAGTTAAAAATCCTCATTTTTCTCTTGTTTTCAATCAGATTCATGAAAATTTATAGCTTTTAAAATATTTAAAAAACAAACATAGTAAATCGTTTTATTATATTCGTATAATCAATTACAATTTTAAAAAAAAAGCAATTTGAAAAAACGTAATTATAAATAAGGTTGAAAAACCTGAATTTTTAAGAAAAATTAAAATCAAACATTACAACAATGAAAAAGATTATTATAACAGTATTTGTATTCACTTTATTTCAAAACATACAGGCTCAAAACGGATTCAAACCAATTTTTGATAAAAAAACCACAACAGGCTGGCATTCTTACGGCAATACTGAGGCCGGTACAGGATGGAAAGTAGAAGATGGGGTTTTACATTTTGATCCAGAAGCCGCTAAAAATGGCCAAGGAGGAGATTTAGTAACGAATGCTGAATATGAAAATTTTCATTTAAAATTAGATTGGAAAGTGGCTCCAAATGCTAATAGCGGAATCATTTTTTATGTTAATGATAATCCCGAAAAATATAAAAATACTTATGAAACTGGATTAGAGATGCAAGTTTTGGACAATGATGGCCATCCGGATGGAAAAATAATGAGGCATCGTGCCGGAGATTTGTATGATTTAATTCAGAGCAAATCAGAACCGATTAAAAATGTTGGAGAATGGAATACTGCCGAAGTTGTTTGTAAAAACGGAAAACTAACTTTAATTTTAAATGGAGTTATTGTTGTTGAAACAGTACTTTGGGATGACAATTTTAAAGCATTGGTTGCAAAAAGTAAATTTGCAACATGGCCTAGTTTCGGAATATTTAAAAAAGGTAAAATTGCTTTGCAAGATCACGGCAATGATGTCTGGTACCGCAACATCATGATAAAAGAAATACTATGAAAACTGTAACAGGCGAGCTCTAAGCTCAATTAATTTGTAAAGTCTAATGTATTAAGATAAGTGTAAAATTAATATTATCGTTTAAAAATGAAGCTATTCTAACTATAAAAATCCAAAATATCTTCAAAATATCTTCAAACTATCTTCATATTATTTTGTAATATTATTTTGTAATATTATTTACCGGTTTTATACCTATCGGTTTTAAAGGAGTTAATAGCTTATACATTGTTTTGTTATCGTCAAAATAATCTGAATGCAAGTAAAAATATAAAATCAAAATTCATTAAATTATCATGAATAATTTCTTGTTTTTACGTTAAAAAAACGAAATGCATCATTCATTTTTAACAAGTTAAAACAAAAAAACAAGAGAAATAACATAATTTAAATTGAAAATTGCTGGTTGGTTTAGTGGTTTACCTAACAATTTTTAAACTAATTTAATTCCTTAGATGGGAAAATTTCAAGGCTATTATAACTTCGATGTTATTTATTTAATAAACAACATCGAAGTTGTGATTTTATTTCATCAATAAAATAACTTTAACATTTATAGTTATTATTGAGCATCCCAAGCTGCACTTGCATAATAAATAGAACTTGTCACCGGAGCTTTCCAGTACTCTTGACTACCACCACGAAATGTGTGGAAACTTACTGCATTGACATTTCGTTTAGAATCATTAGTAACCCAACGAATTGTTTGATTTAATATCTCAGTACCATTTACGTAATATTTGACGTAACCATTCGTATTTGAACCTGTATTTAATTTAACAGATATCTGACAGTTGTAAGTCACTCCTTCTTGGATGTAGTACTTCTTCCCAAAATCGTTACCATATTGACCTGGCTGATCTTTATAATAGACATATGGTTGCAGATAGGCCCCGCTTCCAATAGATGTACTTGAACCATTTGGGCAATACCACATAAATCTTGCACTACCTCCGTTGCCATCCCATCCTGGGTCACCACCAGTATTCTGATCACCAATTAATATCCCGTATCCGCATTTACCTCCTCTACTCCAGTAAAATCCGGAATTAAACTTCATTTGAAACCAAACCGTGTAAATGCCCTGTGACCAAACACCATACGATGTACACAAACCACCAGGGCAAGTTAGTGTGTTTGTTTGTAATGTGATTGTTCTGGCCCCGGCACCGCTTCCAAGAGCTGCTACTGCATCTTTCTTTGTATTCTGCTGCACCTCATTGCCAAGAATTTGTGACACGTTTTTGTTAACTTCTTCCGGAACATTTAAACTTTGTTCCTCTCCACAGGAATTAAATACTAATGCTATAATAAATAGCAAAATTGTTAATTTTAAGCTTTTTTTCATTTTGTAAAAATTAATGGTTAATAAACAATTAAAAGTTAGTAAATGATTGTAGTTACAATGGTTAAGGTTGAAAAACAACACTTTATCTAATTACAATCAACACTACAAAGTTGATTAATAACAATTCAAATAGAGAGTAAAAAAATACGTTTTTAGGTACAAAAAAATCCTGCTTATTTATTTTGTATATGTTGTTTAGACTGAAAAATGGTATTATTCAAAAAATATACAAATTCAAATAATTGATAATTAGTATACTTCACCATAAATAATAGTATTTGTTATGATAGCTTTAGTTAGGCTGGATTCTCATTACTATAAATTTTATGTTTATAAGTATTTCTAAATCAAAGAAGTTTTTTTTACCAAAGGCTGTAGTAAAACACAATTGATTAATTTCTTGATGTAAAAGTTGAGAAACAACATATGATAAAAACAAAAGACGAGTTAAACAGGTTACCTCGTCTTTGCTTTAACATTTCTTTGAGAATAGAAATACTATTTATTTTAGGTCGTTTTTAAAATCTTCATTTAGGGCAAATAAAGTATATTTAAATTTGGCTTTCGTCATCAATTGCATCCTGCCATTTATCCCATACCTTGACAGACTCATTGTAACCATCATATCCAAAATTCTGACTTAACTGACCTTTAATATTAGGCTCTATTGCAAGTCTAAACGGAATTGGCCAATAGTTATTACGCTTGTCCATTGTATAAAACTTTACACCTGGTTTAATAGAAATACCAGCTGGGTATTTGTTATAAAGGGTATAATGTACAATGCGCTGCCACCAATAACTTCCTCCAGCTGCATCTGTCCCAGATTGTTTATCCCAATTACTTAAGCTATAAGTATTTCCCCATTCATCCGGTTTTCCACTCATAGCAAGACAGTGTGAAATACGTTTCAACTCTACATTTCTCCATTCTTCAAGATAAAGTTCTCTTCCTCTTTCTGCGCAAATATCACCAATAGTTACTGTAGTGTACATTTGTGCCGCTCCTGCTCTTGCTCTTACAACATTCACATCTTGAGCTGCCCCTGTTGCGTTCCCTTGATAAAAACGTGCTTCTGCACGTAATAGATAGGTTTCAGCTAAACGATAAATGTACATGTGTGCAGTAGATCCTGACGTAGCTCCCTGAAAATCATTTGCTGCTGGATTAGCTTCAGCTTCAACATCATGCATAAAGATTTTATAATGTGGAAAATCGTACCAATCACGAATAGAATCTTGTGCCAACAGTTTACTACCATCCTTCATTCTAAAGTTTTGCCCAACATATGTACTGCCTGATCCAAAAGTATATTTTAGATCTTCCATATTCACCCAGTTACCCACCGTACTATTATGTCTCAGATCCTGCTTATCCTCAACACCGTTAACAATCCACATAGGATGCTGCGAATAATAAGAACCACTAATAGTACCAATGCCACGTCCTAACGCTCTTTGATAGTCATATTGTGCTCTATAATTTGTATTATTCAATGGATAACGCGGTGCTGCAGTTTTACCGTCTGGAGTAATTAAATTGTTATCATTCCAGTTGGGCCCAAAAATCCTCATTGAATTAAACCTTAAAAATGATTGTGCCCCTGAATTTGGCGCAACTAATATAGCCTCAGTATTAGCACTAATAACTTTGTTTTCAGGCCTATGCAAATCCCAAATTACATTTCTAGTAATAGGCCAGGCTGCAGAATTACCGCCCGGATCAAAAATTCCAAAATTATTTTGTACCAAAGAATAACCCGATTGATTAATCAAAATATTGGCCTGTGCCTCTGCATCAGCAAATCGGCCGGATGCTAAGTAACACTTAATTAATAACTGACGGCATGCCCCTTTACTAACCATACCAACATAACCTATTTTAGCCTGCTCTGGCACCCATTCTACAGCTTTCTCCATATCTGCTGTAATCATTTCAATAATGGCTTCCTTCTTAGTGGAATAATAACTTTGCTTTGGAACCTCCAAAATTTTAGTAATTAAGGGTATGTCACCAAACTGATATACCAGATTCAAGTAACGGTAAGATCTATGAAAATAAGCTTGTCCTATATATTTATTTTTAACATCTTCGGATAAGCTTTCCACATTACCAATATACGATAATATGGTATTAGCATTCTTAATACCTGTATAAGCTTCAGTCCACATAAAACCAAGATAAATCGATTCTCCACTCGGATCTCTTCTGAAGTCTCCAGTAGGCAGTATATTAGCGGCATAATCAGCAATACTACCATTTGTATCTGTTTTTCCATATTGTGCCATATCAGAGAAAATATACTCTGTACCAATAGGAACACTAACACTACAAACACCATAGTGAATATAATTATTACGCAACTGTTTATCGCATAACGCTAAAGTTGCCTGCAATCCAGCTTCAGTAGAAAATGTAGTTCCAGGTTCGTAAAACGAAAGCGGGTCTGAATCAAGAAAATCTCTCGAACAGGAAAAAGACAGCATAGCCAATACAATAAATGGAGCCAGTCTTAAAATTTTATTTTTTATATATCTTTTCATTGTTGAATAATTTTTATAATTGTAAATTAAAACCTAAATTAAACTGTCGGGTAGCCAATCCTCCTGTTTCCGGATCTCCAAAATATTTCCATTCTTTAGAAGCAGACCAAGTTGCTACGTTTTGAACTGAAGCATAAATTTTTATATTTTTAATATGCACACGATCCAAAAGATCTTTAGGAATTGTATAAGCTAATGAAATGTTATCTAAACGAATAAAACTACGATCATACAATTTTGCCGTTCCGGCTCCAGCAGGTCCCTTAGCATCAAGGCGTGCCCATTCATTGGTTGGGTTATCAAGCGTCCAATATGGATTTACGTAAGGGTTGAAGTTGAATTTATACAAACTACTTGCGTTGAAATTATTCATATAGTTTGAATTAAGTGATTTGCCTCCCATATAAGAATACATGCTAATTCCTAAATTCCAATTTTTTAAAATCTTGAAATCATTACGCAACGACCACTGCACAGGAGAATTTGAATTTCCTAAAAATTGCTTATCCTTTTCATTATAAACTGGTGTCCCATCTGCTTTGTCATCTGCGGTATAGCTGTTTTCAATTTTTGGATCTCCAGGACGCTGCCCATATTTTGAAGCCTCTTGCCACTCATCCTTTTGCCAAATTCCAATTACTTTATAGTCCCAAATTTGAGAGATCGGTCTGCCAATAAACCATCCATTAGCTGAATCATCACCTTCTTTTTTCCCAATAACATTACCACTGGCATCCTTAATATCTACCATATTACCATACAATGAGATGATTTTATTTTCATTATAAGAGATTCCAAATGTAGTACTCCATTCAAAGTTTGGTTTTTTCATATTAAGAGTACTAAGACTCAATTCCAAACCTTGATTTTGAACCTCTCCAAGATTGGTTGCAATTGATGAAAATCCAGTAAAACCAGGGAGGGACTGACTCATAATCATATCACGAGTAGATGACTTATAAAAGTCTAAAGTTGCGGTAACACGATCCTGTAAGAAACCTAAGTCAAAACCAATATTGTTTGATATTGTTTTTTCCCATCTCAAATTTGGATTTGCCATACGATCAAGAGCTAAATATTTAATTTCAAGAGGCTTACCAGAAGAATCTAAATACCCCATTGTTCCGGTATTTACCAGGTTTGCCAAAGAAATATACGGATCCTCAAGCGACCTGTTTCCGTTTTTACCCCATGACAAACGTAATTTACCTGTACTCATTGCATCCCATTTAAACCAGTTTTCATTTTTAAAGCTCCAGGCAACCCCAAAAGAAGGGAAAACTGCATAAGGATTTGAAGCTCCAAATGCCGAATACCCATCACGACGAATAGTCGCTGTTAGCATATAACGATCGTCAAATGAATAGAAAAGTCTTGCCATCAATCCATCAGCTGTTTGATGTGTGTCGTTTGATCTAATCGCACTATTTTCCATCGTAGCAGTATTTACAAGATGAAATCCTAAAGCATCTGAAGGCTGAATATTATATGCGTTCATTCCATCTGACCAATATCGACGATCTTCCGCTTCCTGAACAAAAGTGGCAACAATGTGATGTTTTTTATCAAATGTATAATCCCATGCTAATGTATTATTCAAGTTATATTCGAAACTCATAGCATTATTTCTATTTGCTCCAGTAGTAGCTGCGGGCCAGTTTGGGTTCTGTGTTGACCTGAAATAACGATCGTGGAAAAATTGATAACGGGGAGAAACATTAAATGAGTAAGTAATCCCCAGAGGCAAAGTAACTTTTGCATTGAAAATAGAATTAAATGTAGTATAACCTGTCTCCTTCTCCATAAATTGACGTTCGTAGTAAAAGTTATAATTCTGACCTGAAACATTTTTACCCATTGGCTGTCTCTCATAATTACCATTTTCATCTATAAATGTTCCAAATGGACTGGTTCTCATCATATTGTTATCCCCCGAACCTGTACCCAAAGAAGGGGTAATATCTCCATCTGATCGATCCTGAAAATTAATGTTTGCCCCAAGTTCAAGCCAATCAGTAATTTTGGCATTAACTTTCATATTGGAACGAGCTGATTTATAATCATTCCCAACAATAGCTCCTTGTGAGGTTAAATAACCAAAAGATAAGTAATAATTTATTTTGTCAGCAGCTCCCGAAATACTCAAATTAGCATCATGATTAATTCCTGTTCTAAAAGAGCTATCACTCCAATCGTGTGTTTTTCCTGCTAAGAAATTTGCCATCAGAGAAGGATCAAAATTCAAACCTAAACGCGTTCCCCAAACTTCTTTGACGCTTTTTCCAGCTGTTTGAGAAGCAGGTTCATACGCTAACCATTGGGCTTCAGTAATACCCCATTTAGCTAAATCATCAGAACTTGAAAAATACCCCGGCTTACCAGAAGCAACTGTTCCTGCTATCCATGCTTCGTATTGCCCGGTTGCTGTATTAGGACCATAAGTTTGGGCAGTTTCCCAATCCTCACGATATTTTAAGTATCCTTCAGGAGAATATACTCCACGATAGGCACTCTTATTGCTAATTGTTGTGTTGGTAGTAATACTAATAATAGGCTTACCGATTTTACCCTTTTTGGTTGAAATAAGAATAACCCCAGCTGCCGCTTTCGACCCATATACTGATGCTGCTGATGCATCTTTTAAAATATCAAGCTGGGCAATATCATCAGGGTTGATTTCTGAAAGCTCACCATAAAACTGCATTCCGTCTAAAATAATAAGCGGTGAATTATGACCTCCGCCGGTATAAACAGAAGTCTGTCCTCTAACCTGTATACTTCCTCCTCCTTTTGCAGAAGGGTCATAACCTACCCTTACACCGGGAGTTCCTCTTAATATATCCTGAACTGTTTGTGGATTTTGGTTCGCCAGCTTATCAGGAGTTACCTGTACAATGGCTCCTGTTAAATCTTTTTTCTTCATTTTACCATATCCCACGACAACAACTTCGTCTAATGTCGCTGTAGCCTTTTGCATTTGTATAGTAATTGAAGATTGGTTTTTTAAAGCAACGTCTTTATTTACATAGCCCAAATAGGAAACTACTAACACAGCATTCTCAGTATCTACTTTTAAAGTAAATTTTCCGTCAAAATCTGTTAAAGTACCATTTTTAGTTCCTCTTTCTAAAATAGTTACACCCGGCATTGGCATACCATTTTCATCATTAACCTGGCCCTTAATGATTTTTTGCTGTTGGACATTTTGCAGCTCTGCACTTTTGGAACTAATAGCGTAACCATGAACTTGCGATAAAGAAAACAAGACACAAAATAGCATCATTTTCTTTTTCATCTTAAATCCAGATACGTAATCAGGACTTTTTTTGATCCTAATAAAATTTGTCATTTTTGGTTTTCATTTTAATTATTAAATAGTTAGTTTTTATGTAAATCAATTCATCGTTAGTATATCGATCAATACTAATTTACCTTGCAAAAATGACTATATTTGGTTTTAACACGGGGAAGAAAAATACGTTTTTAGGTATAAAAAAGTATTGCTTATGAATTTTATAAGTTTTTTATCTTAAAAGCACGATTATTTAAAAATATATTTAAAAAAAACACAGAATACGTCGCTATTTGTTTTTTTTTAAATTAACATATTAAAGGTTTTATTTTTACTATATCATTATAATTTATAATGGTAAAATCAGCATTCAGCAAAAGAGTTGTGTTTTTTATAACTACTAGTACACTTAACAGGAGCTAAAAAATGAAAGATGTAGAAAATAAAACTATAATTTAAAAGGCAGTAGTATTATTCATATTGAATTTAATTGTGAAGCCATCGTTTGTATTTAAAGTCTAATGATTATTTTTAGGATTTAAATACGTGATTGAAAAATTGCCTTAGATATCCTGCAAGTGATTATCTAATAAAAAGCAATTAGAATATCTTTTTTGCTAAATATTTTTTTGAGTATTGCACTATAATTGTAAATAAAAAAAGTAAACCAAAAGCCATTTATAGAATAACTCTCAAGAACTAAAACAAGTACCCATTATCATTAAAAGACAATTAATAAAAATTAAAGTGATACTTTATATATAAGTAACAAAATCATCATTACAATACTATATTTAGTGGCTGCTAAAACAAGCATAATGAATGAATTTAAACATTTAATTATCAGTAATTTGTACAATATTAGCCCTATTATGTACTTTTATCTTCTTCAGAATTAACACAATTTTTATTTTTATAAATACATTTGAGTTTAAAGCATTATATCATTCAATATTAAAAAAAATGTTATCAAAATACGGCTCAAGATAAGCTAGTTGCCCTCAATCAGTAAAACAAGACTTTACAAAGCAGGAAAACAAATTACGTTAACATATTCTCATTTCGACCGATATATATTACATGTTCAGCAGTTCCTATAACTGAATTAACGCTAGAAACTATTGATCAGCTTACATCATCTTATTTTTTAGAGCGAGGGAGGTTCAGGTTATGTTATTGTTTAAGGAAATTTGTAAAAACTTGTCTTTAAAGATACTTTATACATTGGTAGTGGAAACAAAGAAGAAATTAGACAAAGATATTTTACTACAGCACAAACAAAACCTATTCGTTTTGATGGACATTCGTTTAATGATTTTATCCAAAGCCGTACACCAGCTGCAAAAATGGAGAGATCTAAGCGATTTAGAACTGGGGCAGCAATATTTTATCGTCTAAGGAAGTGATTTGATAATGGACACATTTATATGTTGCTGTTGGAATTTTAGCGATTATCGGTAAACAATCAAACGAAAATTAATGCATAAGTCAATCATGAAAAATAAGCTAATAGTACTTTTATTTTTAACTACAGTTAACATAATGGCTCAAAAAAAGAAAAGCAAATGTACGATTGTAGTCAAAAATACGCTATCAATTGACCGCTTTGAAGAAACGATATCACTTTCTAAAAAAGAATTAGGATTGAAAAAAAAAGTTAGTTTAGAGCATTATACCTTTATCGAAAAAAAATTTGGAACCTATTTAATTACTCAGGTAGTTGATCAGGATGGGGACGGAATTGCTGATGTAATTTTAGCACAACCTGAAGTCAAAGCATATGAAGAAGTCGAATTAGAGCTTGTTGAAAAACCAGCTAAAAACCGAGATACTATTACATATTGCTACTCTCGCTTTGTTCCTGAAAGAACTGATGACTATGCTTGGGAAAATAATAAAGTTGCCTTTCGAACCTATGGCCCTAAAGCACAAGAAATGGTTGAAAATAATATTAAAGGAGGAACATTAACCAGCGGTATTGATGCTTGGCTCAAACGTGTCGAATATCCTATTATTAACAAATGGTATGCTAAAACCACAAATGGTAGAGGATCCTATCACAAAGATACTGGTGAAGGCCTGGACAATTTTCATGTTGGAGACAGTCGCGGTATCGGTGGAATCGCAATAAAAATAGACACTACATACTATTTTTCTAAAAATTTCATTACCTGGAAAACTATTACTACCGGTTCCTTACGAACAAGTTTTCGTCTTACCTATGCACATTGGAATGCTAATGGACAAGAAATCACAGAAACCAAACTTATTTCTTTAGATTACGGAAGTTATTTATCAAAATATGAAATTGAACTTACCGGTAGCAAAGAAATTGAGGTTGGTTTGACACTTCATGACAAAAAAGGAAACACTGGTACAGATCTAAATCAAGGATGGTTGAGCTATTGGGAACCTTTGGATGATTCGCAAATTGGCACAGGGATTGTCGTTGCTGGTAAAAAATTAAAAAAATTTGATAATCATCTTACTGACAAGACTGATCTAAGTAACTTATATGGAACAATAAAACTTAACCATAACAAAGCTACTTACTATGCAGGTTTTGGGTGGAAAAAAGCAGGACATTTTAACAACGAAAAAGAATGGGAATCGTATTTAGCAGATTTTGCACTTAAGATAAACACCCCTCTTAAAATAAGGATAAAAAATAAATAAGTTTGTTATAGTTTTTTCAGCACAAAACTAAAATATATAAATTAATTTGTGTGTTTCAATGTGAATATTTTTTTTTTTACATTATAATATGTAAAGTTAGCAATGAATTATTTCTGTATTTTCTTATAAAATTATTTTCATAAAGATAATCCACTCGCATATGCCCTTGTATTCTATCTTTTGATTAATTAAAATCAATTATACTTTATTCAAATACAATCTATTTTTAATTAGAATGATACCGAATTATGAAAACAAATACCATAAATTTAAAAATAACAATAAGTATACTGCTGCTATCAACTTTAAGTCTTGTTCATGGCCAAAACCTTAAAATACTTAAAAAAATAATAGAAAATCAATCTACTCCATACATCCCTGATTTTAGTTTTGCAGGATATCATAATGGAGAAAAACCAATAACCAATTCTAAAGCAACAATAATTTATGCTACGGAATTCGGAGTAGTTGCAAACGATGATTTTGACGACTCAAAAGCACTCGTGGCTGCATTAAAAAAATGCAACACAATCCCTGGAAATGTAGTTCTAGAGCTACCGGCAGGAAAAATCATTTTAAGTTCCATACTTTACATCGAAAGAAGCAAATTCGTAATCCGAGGACAGGGAGCTGAAAAGAACGGCACAGAACTTTATTGTCCCAGGCCTATGATGTATTTAGAAAATCCAGAATCTTTAACTGAACTTCGAGAGTATTTACAAACCTTTAAAAAAAGACAAAAAGAAAAGGAAAATAACATTGATCTTCCCTTTTCTCAATATGCCTGGTCAGGGGGAATGATTTGGACACGAGTCCCGGGTGAGCGTGTAAAATCGTATTTAGAAAAATACGACCCTAAGATAAATATCCTTGCTAAAGTAATTTCTGGAAAAAGAGGAGAAACAATCCTAAGGGTCAGTGAAGTGAAAAATTTAAAAGTTGGCGACATCGTTGAGCTGGAACTATTTAATAAAGAAGGAGAAAAAGGAGATATTATAAAAGCCATTTACAATTATTGTGATTTAAAAGTAGGTTCCCATCACTGGAAGTTTCCTACCCTGCCATTAGTGCGTCAGCAAGTGGAAATTTTGAAAATTAAAGATGATCAAATAACTGTAAAAGATCCCTTACTATTAGATATAAAACCTACTTATGGAGCGCAAATAATTCAATGGAAACATTTAACTGAAGTGGGAATAGAAAACTTTAAAATTACTTTTCCAGATGCACCTAGAGTGGCTCATCATGTGGAGCAAGGGTTCAATGCCATATTTTTAACACGCATATTTAATAGTTGGGTAAATAATATCACTATTCACAACGCTGATAGTGGAATTTTAACCGAAGAAATTGCCAATACAACCATTGAAAACATTATCACTGATGGTACTAATACAGCTCATTATACAGTAGCACTAGGAGGAGTGCATAATGTACTAGTTAAAAACTTAAAGATATACAACGCAGCAGTTCATCCATTAAGTTTTAATACGTTCGCAACCAAAAATGTATACCAAAATTGTATCGTATACACAAATCCAGTATTAGATCAACATTCAGGAGCCAATCATCAAAATCTATTTGATGCAATAACCCTTTACATAACACCTTTACAAGACCATAGCTATCGCCTATTTGGTGGTGGAGGTGCCGATTACTGGAAGCCGTCTCATGGTGCTTTTAGTACTTTTTGGAATCTAGACGTTCAGGTTAAAGATACTAATTCTACATACCCAATAATGCTAAACGGTCTCGAAGACGGCCCTTATGCTTCCATTATAGGAGTTCATGGGAATACTCATTTTACTATTTCTTACCAACCAAATGCTTACATCAAATTTACCAATGAAGAACTTTTACAAGTGCCTTCACTTTATAATTATCAGCTAAGCAAAAGATTAAAAAAATAATTCTTATATAGCCAGACAATGTTATTTGTCTATAAAAAAATGCTATTATTACATTTTTAAAGCCATTTTTATGAAAAAAACATTTTTTATATGCTTTTTCTTATGTATTTGTCAAATTTATGCGCAAACAAATAAATATCGCTTTAAAAATATTTCTACTAGCGATGGCTTATCTCAAAGTGCTGTAATAGCAATTCACCAAGATCAATTAGGACAAATGTGGTTTGGTACACGTGATGGCCTAAATAAATACGATGGTAGTCGATTTACAGTTTACAAAAATCAACCTAAAGATAGTCTATCGATATCTAATAATGATATTCTTTGTATTATGGAAGATCAGCAAGGTGAGATTTGGGTTGGAACCTATAATGGGTTGAATAGATTCAATCACAAGAAGGGTACTTTCAGAAGGTATTTCCACTCGAATAGTACCTACTCTTTGAGTAATAATGCCATATACTGCATGAAAGAAATCGACAACGAAATTTGGATAGGAACTTCTAATGGACTAACTATTTTCAATAAAAAAACAGGGAGATTTAAAAATATACACCATAATCCAAATGATTCCAAATCATTACCAAGTAACTTTATTTCAAGTATAATTATCTCTCCAAGTAAACAATTATGGATAGGTACCTCCAAAGGATTATGCTCAGTACAAAGAACAAAAAATGCAACGTATCAATTTAGATCCTACTCTCAGGATAATATTAAAGATGCTTTTATCCAAACCATTATTGCTGATAAAAAAAACAATCTTTGGATTGGAACCAAAAATAAAGGATTGTTTGCATTTGATCCTAATAAAAACAAATTTACCTCTTTCCTTCAAAACATAAAATATCAGGATATTGGTGTAGATGTTAGAGCTCTTTTAATAGATGCTCACCAAAATTTGTGGATAGGAACTTACGACGGTATTTCTATTATTGATCAAAATGGAATCACCACTAAAATAAACAACACTCAAAATCCAAATATCGACAAAATAAAATCATTTTATACCGATAAAAAAGGTTCTATTTGGGTAGGAACCTACTATAAAGGAGTTAATATTTGGGATATATCCAATAGTAATTTTACCAACTATAATCAGCGTAATACTGCAGTTAAACTTAGTTTTGATGTAGTAAGCTCTATGGCTACTGATGGACAAGAAAATATCTATTTTGGTACTGAAGGTGGTGGTATAACAATCTATGAAAGAAAGACAGATCAAGTTTCCTATATTGGCAAAAATAATCCCTTGCAAAGAGACAATAGTGATGTTAAATCCCTACACTTGAGCGAAAATGGGCTTCTATGGATTGGTACTTTTCATAGTGGTGCTACAGTATATAATACCAAAACAAAAAAAATTCATGGTACGGTTTTAAGTACTTCGCTAAAAAAAATCATAAATGAAACTGGCGTTTATGCTATCAAAGAAGATAAGGGAATTCTTTGGTTAGGAACTTTCGGCAAAGGACTAATTCGCTACGAACTCAAAACAGGTACCTTTCAAATTATCCCCGGAGACATTCCTGGTGAAAATTCTTTAACCAACAATCGAATTCGAACTTTATTAATTGATGGAAAAAAACAGATTTGGGTCGGAACACAAGATGGGCTCAATGTTCTAAACACGGATTATGACAACGTAAAAAATCAAAAAATTGTACATTATTTTTTTGATAATAATTTACTCTCTGGCGATGATATATTAAGTCTTTCACTAGATAAAAACCAAAAAGTATGGGTAGGTACTAAAGCTAAAGGGTTGTACTTTTTTAACGGAGGCAAATTTAAAAAAGCGCCCATTAATGCTAAAAACGGCCCCATAACATCAGTTCATTCCATTTTACAAGGAACAGATGGGTATTTATGGCTAGGAACTAATCAAGGAATAATAAAATACAATACCACTAATCAAAAAACAGTTGTGTACGATCAAAAAGATGGTCTGGTTAGTAATGAATTTAATGACAATGCCTGCCTTCAAATTAATGCCAACGAATTCTATTTTGGTGGTCCCTCTGGTGTTACCTATTTCAATAGTGAAAAAATAGCATTTAATAACTATGCACCACAGGTCATTTTAACCAATCTGAGCATACGTGACCAAGGGGTAACCCCTAGAGCTAAAAATGGAATTTTGAAAGAAAATATAACCTATACCAAGCAAATTTCACTGCCCTATAACAAAGCTAACTTTTCAATTTCATATGCCATACCCAATTATATTCGCTCGAAAAACAACCAGTACCGCTATCGTTTAATAGGACTCGATGACAATTGGATTACTACAAATGCCTCAGAGGTTTTATTTGCAATACAAAATTCAGGAGACTATACCTTAGAAATAATTGGTGCCAATAACGATGGCCTTTGGAATACTAAACCAACTACCCTGCAAATTGAAATTACTCCAGCACCATGGAGAAGTAAAGGGGCTTTATTTCTCTATTTTTTAATAATAACAGGATCAATATACAGCCTAATCTGGATTATCAAATCGAAAGATCAACTTAAACAAAAATTAGAACTGGAATATTTAGAAGCCCAACGTGTCAAGGAAAATAATTTAGCAAAATTGGAATTTTTTACCAATATATCTCATGAATTCAGAACCCCTTTAACCTTGATTCTAGGCCCATTACAACAAATATTGCAGAACTATAGCGGAAGTAATGAAATGTATAAAAAATTACTCGTAATTGAAAGTAGCAGCAACCACCTGCTGAATCTTATCAATAGACTAATGGATTTTAGAAAACTGGAAAACAAACAGTTTAAGCTAGAATCTGCCAAAGGAAATATTGTCAAATTTACCCGAGAAATATACCTCTCCTTTATTGAATACGCGAAGGACGGAGGCTATGATTATACCTTTGAGAGCAGTGATGCGGAGATAAATATTTATTTTGATCGCTATAAACTAGAACGTGTCTTTTTTAATCTAATTTCTAATGCCTTTCGATATACTCCACAGGGAGGAAACATTAAAATTAGAATTATAAAAGAAGAAAAAGAAGTGCGTTTTACGATTGAAGATACCGGAGTAGGAATTGCTCCAGAACATATTTCTAAAATTTTTGACCTTTTTTTTGAAATACCACTACATAATCAAGTTCAAAAAAACTCCAACAAGGGAACAGGTATTGGACTATCGATTGTAAAGAATATTGTGGAACTTCACAAGGGAAACATTTCGGTACTAAATAAAGAATCACAAGGAGTGATTTTTACCTTACTATTGCCTAAAGGTAAAAAACACTTGAACGAAGATGAAATAATAAAAGGCTTTAAAATTAGTGACAATATTAGTCAATATACTTCACAGTTACAATTGTCTTCTGATTCAAAGGAACAAGATGATGATCTGGCCGATTTAATTATTGATAATGAAAAACCAACTATTTTAATAGTAGAAGATCATAACGTTTTACGCTCTTTTATTAAAAACTTACTCAAGGAAGACTATAATATAATTACCGCCGATAATGGCAAAAAAGCATTAAAAAAAGCACTTAAGTTTTTACCTAATTTAATAATTAGTGACGTAATAATGCCCGAAATGGTAGGTACTGAATTATGTGCTAAAATAAAAGAAACTCCTCAAACCAGTCATATTCCCGTAATATTACTCACCTCAAGGTCTTCGTTAATCTATAAATTTGAAGGATTAAAAAGTGGAGCTGATGACTATATCAGTAAGCCTTTTAATTTAATAGAATTTCAACTTCGTATCAAAAACCTAATAGATTCTACCCAACGCTTAAAAAATAAATTCAAAAAAGAAGATTTCTTAAGTCCTCCTGATATACAACTTGATTCCGCTGAAGACGCCTTATTGAAAAAAGCTTTTAAAATAGTTGAAGAGAATATTGCTAATTCGCAATTTGATATTCCCCAATTTTGTAGTGAACTTGGACTGAGTAGAACAATGTTGTTCTTAAAAATTAAAACTTGGACTAACTGTACTCCAAATGAATTTATTCATGAAATTCGTTTAAAAGCAGCTGCAAATTTATTAGAACAAAACAAAATTAATGTTTCTCAAATCAGTTACAAAGTTGGGTTTAACAATCCAAAATACTTTAGCAGGTGCTTTCAAAAAAAATATGGAATAACCCCAAGTGAATTTGCAGATAAATTTCATAATGAAACTTTTGTAAAATAACAAAACCCATACTGTTTAAGGCTTTACAGCAAATTTTAGGACGTTTGTATACCTCATTTTGAACTAATATATCCGTTAAGGACTATACATTTGTCAGATGAAGTTCAATAAAACCAAAATACTACTCTTACAAATCCTCCTTGTACTAGTTGTTATTACCAAGGTGTTATTGATGCTGTTATTCTTTATTTAACCTTAAACAAAAATGAATGTTTACAACCCAAAAAACTAAAGCATCTCCTTGGTTGCTATTTGGATTTTTATTCTTGATAATAACTCGTACAAATGCGCAAGAGGGCAATATTTCAGGAAAAATCATCTCGAGTAAAGATGGACTGGTATTACCTGATGCGAATCTTTCAGTCAAAAACAAAATAATAGCCGCTTCAACGGACTTAGATCGTTCATTGGAAATAATAATATCCGGTAAAACAACTCTTGTCTTTAATCATATCGGTGGTGATAGTAAAGAAGTGTTGCTAGGAAATAGTAATAACAAATCTGTATATTAAACCTAATAAAAATGAAAAAAGTTAGTTATTTGAGCAGTATTTTAATTTTTATTTTTCTTCTAACAGCATGCAAAAGTAAAAATACAGCTCTTACACTCCCAAGTGATAAATCGTTTGTCCCTTTATTTGAGAAGCGTTATGGATTACTCCTGAACTATTCAATAGATTCTATGGCAATGCCAAGGAGTCTCAATGGTGAGGATAAAATTAGAAAAGTTACTTCACCAGATTGGACAAGTGGTTTTTTTGCTGGAAATTTATGGCAGATATATCGTCTTACAGCAAATCCACAATACAAACAAAAAGCACAACAATGGACTTCTTTTAATAAAAAAGAAAGTGTTAATAGTCATTCACATGACGTAGGCTTTAAAGTATATTGTAGTTTTGGTGAAGCCTTAAAAGTAGAAAACAAACAAGAGTATAAAGAGATAATTATTAAAGGAGCCGAAACTTTATGTGGTCGATTTAATGAAAAGGTAGGATCTATTCGATCATGGGATTTCAATAAAGACATATGGGAATTTCCCGTTATAATTGATAATATGATGAATCTTGAGTTGCTTTTTGAGGCCAGTAAATTATCGGGAAACCAAAAATATGAGAACATTGCCATTAAACACGCCAATACGACCTTAAAAAATCAATTTAGAAAAGACAATAGCTGTTATCATGTTTTGGTTTATGATACCATTAATGGAGCTGTAAAAAAGAAAACCACCTTACAGGGTTTCAATGATGATTCTGCCTGGGCTCGTGGACAGGCCTGGGCTGTTTACGGTTTTACTATGTCTTACAGATATACTAAAAATAATGCTTATATAGATCAAGCTGAGGCGACTGCTAATTTTTTTATGTCTAATAAAAATTTGCCCAAAGACGGTATCCCTTATTGGGACTTTAATGACCCAAGTATTCCAAAATCACCACGTGATGCTTCTGCAGCAGCTGTTATGGCTTCTGCATTATATGAATTATATGGATATACACAAAATAAAAACTACCTGCAATTTGCAGATAAAATAATTACATCATTAAGCACAGAGCATTATGTTTTAGACTCCGGTATAAAAGCTCCTTTTATCCTAGACCACAGTACAGGAAACTGGCCTAAACATGATGAAATAGATGAGCCCATCATCTATGCCGATTACTACTTTTTAGAAGCACTATTACGTAAAAAAGCTTTATAAAATATGAAAAAACAAAATAATCTACATACAACACGTTCAATATTATTACTCTTACTATTCATTTTTCTTAATAGTGTTAAAATTTGGGCTCAAATTCAAACTGAAATACGAACTAAAACCAATATTAATGGTCAATGGTTATACACAGAAGATAATACTACCAGTGCAGAGCAAGTAAATAAAAGCAGCCATTGGAGTGAAATAAATTTACCCCACTCTTGGAATAGTGAAGATGTTACCGACCTGGAGCCTGGATATCGACGAGGTGCTAGCTGGTACAAAAAAAATATTCAAATTGAAGACCTTAAGAGTACCTCAAACTATTATTTGTATTTTGAAGGAGCAAATATTACCACTACAGTTTACATCAATAATAAAAAAGCAGGGACTCATACTGGCGGATATATAGGTTTTAAAATAGATGCTACGCCTTTTTTAAAAACAGGAGCTAATGAAGTTCTTATTCGAGTAGATAATAGCTATAATATAGAAATTATTCCCTCTCAAAAAAGTGATTTTTATATCTATGGCGGGCTTACAAGAGATGTATGGTTATTAGAGATGAATAAAACTCATATTTCCAATTTAAAAGTAAATACACCAAAGGTAACTGCAAAAAATGCTTCAGTTACATTAGACTTTACAATAAATAACTGGGATAAGATAGCAAATGCTCGTATCAAAACAGTAATCAAAAATCCAAAGGGAAAAATAGTAGCCACTAAATCAGTCCCTTTACTTGGAGGTACTGCAAGTATTGCTTTTGAAAATATTAAGAATCCAGATTTATGGGATACTGATCATCCTAATTTATATACTCTTGAGAGCTCTATTACGACCAATAAAACCACTATCGATATATTTGATGACAAAGTAGGTTTACGCTGGTTTGAATTTAAAGATCATGGGCCATTTTATCTGAACGGAAAAAGGCTATTAATAAGAGGTACACACCGCCATGAAGAGCATGCCGGAGTTGGAGCGGCCATGAGTAATAAACAACACAGAGCCGATATGGAGAGTATAAAAAAAATGGGAGCTAATTTTGTACGTCTTGCGCATTATCCGCAAGATCCAGAAATATATAAAGCCTGTGACGAGCTTGGTTTACTGGTTTGGGATGAATTACCATGGTGTCGGGGCGGGATAGGCAATGAAACTTGGCAAACAAATACCAAAAATATGCTTCGTGAAATGATTACCCAAAACTATAATCATCCAAGTATTATTATTTGGTCGCTTGGAAACGAAATGAATTGGCTTCCTGATTTTCCAGATGGGGGAAATACCAAAAGAACCAATGATTTCTTGAAAGAATTAAATACTATTGCCCATCAATTAGATCCCAATCGCAAAACAGCCATTAGAAAATACTATGAAGGATCGGAGATTGTTGATGTATTCTCACCTTCAATTTGGTCAGGTTGGTATTCTGGTAGTTACAAAAACTATCAAAAAGCCATAGATGTATATAAAAAACAATATAAACATTTTATACATGCTGAGTATGGAGGTGATAGTCATATGGGACGTCATACCGAGAATCCAGTTACTGGTGAAGGTGTTATCACAGCCGATGGATGGGAAGAGGCTATTGTACAAACTAAAGCAGCTAATATTGCTCAAATTGGAGATTGGAGTGAAAATTATATTGTAGATTTGTTTGATTGGCATTTACACATTGCTGAGAATGACCCCGATTTTATTGGTAATATTCAATGGGCTTTTAAAGATTTCGCAACCCCATTACGCCCTGAAGACGATATTCCCTACATGAATCAGAAAGGAATTATGGATCGAAACGGTAATCCAAAAGATGCATATTATGTATTTAAAAGTTATTGGAGCAAAGAACCTTTTGCCTATATTGAATCTCATACCTGGACTGAGAGACAAGGTGAGAAAGGAAACCCCAGAAATGTAAGTGTATATAGTAACTGTGATACAGTCACTTTGTATCATAATGGAAAATCATTGGGAACTAAAAAAAGAGACTCAAAACTATTTCCTGCACAAGGATTAAATTGGGACATTTCTTTTGAAGAAGGTGAAAACTTAGTAAAAGTTGAAGGTAAGACAAAAGACTCTAAAAGTGTAAAAGATAGTATTTTGATACATTATAGATTCACAAAAAATGAAGCTGCAACATCATTTAAGTTATCTTCAAAAAGACTTCCAAACGGCAATTATTTAGTCACAGCTACAGCAGTAGATGATGCAAACATACGTTGTCTGGATTACGAGGAACGCGTTTATTTTCAATGCTTAAGTGGAGGAAAAACGCTTAAAAATCAAGGGACTCCAACTGGAACAGAAGCTATCAAAATGGCTAACGGACAAGCTTCCATTGAGGTAGCTGCTGATCAATCAAATATGCCAATTGAAATGACAGTATTAAATCAAAATTTTAAAGGTGAGTACTTAAAAATTAATCCCATAAACTAAATTATATTTTATGAAAAAAATGATAACTTATTTATTGATAGGCTATTCCTTCTTAAGTCAGGCACAAGAGCTAATTACCAACGTTGAAAATAGAAATACAACATCGTTAAATGGACAATGGAATTACATAATTGATCCTTATGAGACTGGATTCTACAGTTTTCATCACGATGTATATGACCAACAAAAAAAACCTTCAAATTCCGCATTTTTCAATAATTATCATGCTATTAATAAACAAGAACTTGTCGAATATGACTTTGATACATCTCCGTCAATGACTATTCCGGGTGATTGGAATTCGCAGGTTGCTGAATTAAAATATTATGAAGGTAATATCTGGTTTAAAAAATCATTTGATTATGATTTAAAAGTTTCTAAACGTCTTTTTATTTATTTTGGTGCCATCAATTACAAATCTGATATTTATTTAAATGGCAAAAAACTTGGTACTCACGAAGGTGGTTTTACTCCCTTTAACTTTGAAATTACAGATATTGTTAAGGCAAAGGACAATTTTTTAGTAATTAAAGTTGATAATACACGACATAAAGAAGATGTTCCTACAACTAATACTGATTGGTGGAATTATGGCGGAATTACCAGAGATGTCACATTAGTTGAGGAATCAAGCTCTTTTATAGAAGATTATACATTGCAGCTTAAAAAGAACTCTAAAGATATTATTTCTGGTTTCATTAAAGTTGATTCTAAATCTGCTTTACAACAGCAGGTAAATGTTTGTATTGCTGAACTAAAAATAAATTATAAAGCTCTAACCAATGCCCAGGGAATAGTTAATTTTGAAATTCCAGCAAAAAAAATTACCTACTGGTCACCAGAAAACCCAAAATTGTATCCGGTAAGCATTACTGTAAATGGTGAGGAAATTAAAGACAATATTGGATTTAGAACAATTGAAACACAAGATGATAAAATCCTGCTTAATGGTAAACCAATCTTTTTAAGAGGGATTTCAATACATGAAGAAAATGCCAAAGGTGGACGTGCCAATTCCCAAGAAGATGCCCTTAGATTATTAAACTGGGCAAAAGAAATGGGATGTAATTATGTCAGACTAGCCCATTACCCACATAATGAAAATATGGTTCGGACAGCGGATAAAGTGGGGTTAATGGTCTGGGAAGAAATACCGGTATATTGGACTGTAGAATTTGCAAATAATGCAACCTACAAAAATGCAGAAAACCAACTAAATACTGCTATTACAAGAGACAAAAATAGAGCTTCTATAATCATTTGGTCAATGGCAAATGAAACTCCAATTTCTAATGAGAGAAATAATTTTCTTAAAAAATTAGTATCCTACACAAAATCTTTAGATAATTCACGCCTAATTAGCGCTGCGCTATTAACCCACACTGTAAATGGGATAGGTATGATTGATGATGAAATTGGTAATTACTTAGATATTATTTCATTTAACCAATACTTGGGTTGGTATGGTGGAAACTTAGCTGATGCTGAGAAAAAAAAGTGGCAAACACCTTATAACAAACCCGTAATTGTTTCAGAGTTTGGCGGAGGTGCCAAACAAGGGCTTCATGGTGATAAAAATGATCGCTGGACCGAAGAATTTCAAGAATATCTTTACATTCAAAATTTAAAAATGATTGAAAAAATACCACATATCTCAGGATTAAGCCCTTGGATTTTAGTTGACTTTAGATCACCTAAAAGACTCTTGCCAACTATTCAGGACGGTTATAACAGAAAAGGGCTGATTTCTGAAGATGGTAAAAAGAAAAAAGCTTATTTTATCATGCAGAATTGGTATAAAACTAAAGAGAAACAGTAAGTTTCAAATTATATTTTTCTGCCCTAATGAATAATTTTAATGCCAATGGAACTAAAATTTCCGTTGGTATTTTTTTTAGTCTATATAGTACTTTATTTAAAATCAACAACGATCTACAATTAAATTAAGAATACTCTCCTCAGCAAATGTAAGGCTTCTTGTTTTCAAATACTATTGTATTATTTATCGATTACCTATTTTCCATTATTGCAAAGCCAAAGCATTACATTAATAATTAGTTTGTTCTGCAAAACAGAGCTAAAGGTAGACGATAACGCCTTATTGGTGCCTTTGTTATAATCCATATCATTATGTCCCATATTCATGTAGATCAATTTAAACTTAGTGTTGGTCCATACCAAAGGATAATCGTAAGAAAGTTTTCAATGGTAGTGTTTTTTTGTTTTTACTATTTTCAAAAATGTATGAAATAATATAATTTGATTCATTAACGCCAGTGAACATAACTTTTGGTCGATTCAAAACTTTTAAAATCTTAACCATTTTGTATGCGAAACTTTATAAATGATAAACATATCTATGATTTTTGTTTCGTCATCTTTTACGTAATGAGATAAAAATATAAGCTTAAACTGCACACTTATACGAATGGCAATAAGCTTTTAATAATAAAATTTTTGATTAACAAAATAACTTCATCTTAATGACTAGGTTGTGTTTATTTACTCACATGTAATTTTCCTTTACGATTATATCCAATGGTATAAAATGAGTCGGATCTAATTTTTCTTGTAAAATGATTTTTTTATACAGACAATTTATCCCCATATACCCCTGTTCTTCTGGTTTTTGATTAATTAAAAAATCAATTATTCCGGAATTTAAATAGGTTATGTTTTCTTTTAAAAGATCATAACCAATTATCCGTATTCCCTTTATATTTTGCTGTTCAAGAAATTGAGCCACTATGTAAGCTCTGGAGTTGGGTACAAATATACTACTGATGTCTTTAAACATTTCCAAAGTAAGCTGATTTACATCAGGATCTTTGATGGTAACTTCAGAAAAGCTAAAATTAGTTAGTTCAGAATGTTCTTCAAAAAAAGTATAAAATCCTTTGATGCGCTGCAAGTAAACTGAAGTACTGTCTATTTCTTTGGCTATTTTAACAACAAGTACATTTCGTTTGTTTTTTACAGCAAAACTAATTAATCGACCTGCTAAATAACCACTTTTAAAGGCGTCCTGACCAATATAGTAATGATCAATTTTATCTTTAATATCAGAATCAATCATCACTACCGGTGCATTTTTCTTTTTATATTCTTCAAGAAACACAATAGATTCGTCATGAAAAATAGGAGAAAAAAGCAATCCTTCACAATCAAAATCAAGAACCTTTGAAACCATTTTTTGGAATGAAACACTATCAAAATCATAGAGAAAATAATGCAATTCAATACCAAATTTTCCAAAATCTTCAGCAGCCTTCTTTACTCCGTTTAGCTGACTTTCCCAATATTCGAGTTTATCAGACTTAGGCAAAAAAACAGCTAGCCTGCATTTCTTATTCGAAGCCAGATTACTTGCAAAAATGTTTCGTTTAAATCCATGTTTTTTGATTATGGCATTTACCTTATCTATATTCTCCTGTGAAACCTGACCACGCTTGTGAATAATCCTGTCTACTGTGCCTGGAGAAACATTGGCCAATTCTGCTATTTTTTTAATTGTTATGATATTCTTCAGTTTTGAGTTAAATAATTCAAGGAAAATGGTAAAATTAATTTTTTTATTTCAAATATAGCTTTTATATATAAGTTTTTCGCATACATTTGCAATAAACGTGTGCGTACACGGAATACCAAATTATAAGAATTAGCAGTTAAAAATAATTACAATGGATTCAATATTTAATTTAAAAGGAAAAGTGGCTCTTATTACAGGAGGTTCAGGCATTTTGGGCAGTAATATGGCAGAAGTATTATCTAAACAAGGTGTTATTACCTTTATTCTGGGACGAACACTTGAAAAAGTACAAGTAACTGTTGACAAGATAAAAAGTCAGGGAGGAAAAGCCTTTCCTGTAATAGGAAATGTTTTAAATCAGGAAGAAATGGAAGCCATCCGTAATATCATTATTGAAAAAAATGGCCGTTTGGATATTCTCATTAATGCTGCCGGAGGTAATATGCCGGGTGCTACAATTGGACCAGACCAAGCTATTTATGACTTAAAGAAAGATCATTTACAAAAAGTCCTTGACCTTAACATTATTGGAACCATTTTGCCTACTCAGGTTTTCTCTGAACTTTTTGCAAAACAAAAAAGCGGCGTAATAATTAATATCTCTTCAGCATCTGCAGAGCGACCTTTGACAAGAGTTGTTGGATATTCTTCTTCGAAAGCTGCAATCGATAACTTTACAAAATGGATGTCTGTAGAATTGGCTTCTAAATATGGAGAAGGAATCCGTGTGAACGCTATAGCACCTGGATTTTTTATTGGTGAACAAAACAGGGCTTTATTGCTGACTCCTGAAGGTGAACTAACTCCAAGAGGAATCAAAATTATTGACCATACGCCAATGGGGCGTTTTGGTGTTCCTGAAGATTTGAATGGTGTACTACTTTTTTTATGCAGTGATATGTCAAAATTCGTAACCGGAACCATTATCAAAGTTGATGGGGGATTTGGTGCTTCAAGTATTTAAAATAGTCGAAACTTTAAAAGTTACAAAGGTATAATAAATGCTATAATTCAAAGTAAATAAAGTCATTGTTGATTTTTGAAAAACGATTTTACGAAATTCTTTAATTCTGAAATCAAAAATCGTTAATCTTCAATCTAAAATCTTTTAAATTAAAAACAAAAAATACAAAATTATGGAACAAACATGGAGATGGTATGGACCAAATGACCCTGTAAAATTATCAGATGCAAGACAAGCCGGCGCAACCGGAATCGTGACAGCTTTACACCACATCAAAAACGGACAGGTGTGGGAAGTAGATGAAATCATGAAACGAAAAAATGAAGTCGAGGCCGCTGGATTGGCTTTTTCAGTAGTAGAAAGTATTCCCGTGCATGAGGACATCAAAAAACAATCTGGTGATTATTTAAAATACATAGAAAACTATAAGCAAAGTATTAAAAATTTGGCTTCTTGCGGTATTTATGTTGTTTGCTATAATTTCATGCCTGTTTTAGATTGGTCGAGAACTGATTTGTCTTACGAAATGCCGGATGGTTCTAAAGCTTTGCGATTCGATATTAATGAATTCGCTGCTTTTGAATTATTCATTCTAAAACGTCCGGGAGCTGAAGACACTTATACCGAAGCACAAAAAGCAAAAGCGAAAGCATCTTTTGAAAAACTGACTGATGCTGACAAATTAAAATTGCAGCAAAATATCATCGCTGGTTTACCGGGTGCAGAAGAGTCTTATTCTGTAGAAGATTTCCTGAAAGTTCTTAAGGGATACGATGGTATTGATGCCAATAAATTAAAAGAAAACTTATATTATTTTCTAAGACAAATTGTTCCTGTTGCAGAAAGTGTAGGCGTAAAAATGGCGATTCACCCTGACGATCCTCCTTATCCCATTTTAGGATTGCCAAGAGTTGTAAGTACGGAAGCTGACTTAGTACAGTTGTTACATGCGATTGATTCTCCTTCAAACGGATTTTGTATGTGTACGGGTTCTTATGGAGTGATTGCCGAAAATGATTTATCAGGAATGATTGATCGTAATGGTGAGAAAATTTATTTTATACATTTGAGAAGTACGCAACGCGATGAAGAAGGAAATTTCTACGAAGCCAATCATTTGGAAGGAGATGTGGACATGTACGAAGTCATAAAATCTATTGTAAAAATAGAAAATAAAACCAAAAGAGTCATTCCGATGCGTCCTGATCACGGACACCAAATGCTGGATGATTTGAGGAAAAAAACAAACCCCGGATATTCCGGAATTGGCCGTTTAAGAGGTTTAGCCGAATTACGCGGTCTGGAATTGGGAATTAAAAGAAGTCTATAATAATTTCCAACTTTCATTTTATGAAGATAATAAAGTAGAATTTTCAATAAGTACCATATAAAAAAAAATGGAAAACGTGATTTCCTTACTAATTCAAAATTTTAGTGACTAAGTCAAACTATCATGACCTTTTCTATGAAATGAGGTGCCTAATTTCAGACCACATTCATAATTCTCTCTAAAAAGCTTTTTTATACTAATTTGTCTTTTGAAAAGATATGCAGACTGCTATTAATTAAAGAACTATAAGTTATTTTTCTGTAATATTTCTGTGTATTCTTTAGAATAAATTGGTAAATATTTAAGTCAAAAGAACTAATAAAAAACTACAATATTATGGAAAAGCAAAACAGCCATGAATACCGCCAAACAGATCCGGATATTATTGATCAAAATGCACTTATTGACAGTTCTCATATCCAAAGTAAAAAAATCTCTCAACAGGATTTTAATAAAGAAGTACAACAGAATTTGGAGAAAGTGATCCTGATCATATAGATCAAAATACACTTGCAGACAATGATATATATGCCAGAGATGAAGATCCAATTTAGAATGTTTGCATTTTCCGCCACAAGAATTATGAATTTACTTTTGGATTGACTGCTGGTAGTACAATCCTTTTTTTCTGCTTTAGTATGCATATAAATCTTAGAAGAACATTTTTCCGATTTATTTTCACAAGCAAAAGTATGACTTGGCATCAGAAAGAAGCCAAGTAATAAAATTGTAAAAGACAAATACGGCTCCTTCTCAGAATACCGTATTTATCCAACTAAATCAAAATTATAATTTTTATAAACTTGCTTTTACTTCACCGCAAGTCAACATATTTTTTGGATAGTAGGGATTTTTGATTTCCTTGCTATCACTCAACCATTTTGCGCTCGTCATTGGACAAACCTGCAGGTATAATTTAGTATTTTCAGCCTTAAATTTAGGTGCCAGGTCCCAAAACTTAACAGATAAAGATTCAAAAATTTTACGCTGCTTATTGATATTTTTAGTTGCAGATATCTCAGCTGCAAGTTCAATAAGTTCCTTTCTCTTTTTTGTACCTTCGTTCATTTGTTCCAGATTTAACTTTTTAAACCTGAAGTTCTTTAACGACTGTTGCAATGCTAAGGCATTTTTAGCAACTGCAAGACTGTCTGAAGTTATGAAATTACTTTTTAGAGCAAGGTAATTATTGGTAATTTCCTTTTTTTGGGCTTCGCGTTTTTCTACTAATTCAGCAGCAACTTCTTGCTTTGATGTTAATTGGGCTTGCGCCAAACTGCTTAAGCAAATGAATGCTATAATTACTAATTTTTTCATATATCAGTTTTATTTAGTTTTGAAATAATTTTATCAATTTCTATCAAAATACTTTCAAAATGTTCTTTGTTTAATCCTGTTGATGCACTCATCAATTTTGTAACATCAGTTCTTAATTGAATCAGATGCTGTTTGGTATACAATCTTACATCACTGCGCTGTGCTGTATTTAGGGCTCTGCTGCCTTCTGCTTCTTTAGGAAGTAATAGTAAGTATAGCTTATCTATATAACTTCGCTGTAAACTTCGTCTATAATAATCTAATTTTTCGTTGCCGCTAAAATTCACCCAAACTGTTTGCTTTACATCATTTAAAAACTCAGGAACAGTATAAGCTCCTTCAAACTGCATCGCTTTAAGGCTTATATTATAGAGCATCCCCGAACTTAGCAACATATTTAAGACTTGATTTTGCTGATCTGATATTTGGTTTGCTGTTTTTAAAGAAATCAACTCATCAATTTCTTTTGGATACATCCAAAGTGGAGCAACAAACAATTGTCTGCCAACATAATCGACAGCCGCTTTTACTTTTGCTTTAGGAACTGGCTGGTATACAACACCTTTTTCATCAACAGTTCTTTTGGTTACGTAATTATTGCCAATGTATTTCAGTACATGATACAAATACAAACCATATTGTCTTACCACTGCTTTATGCATATCTGATAAATTATCATAGCCATCATTAGGCTCGTATGTCCATTGAATCAGGTTTGGAACTACGCGCTTTAAATTTTTAATTCCATAATCACTGGCAAGTACCGCATCATTACCAAGATCTTCAGTTTGGCTACGTGGATCCTCATCTTTTCCTTCGCCTCCAAACCATAATTTAGTGTTAATCGTAAGACTGTCAGTTGTTAGCCTGCTGAGTATTTTTTCTTCTTCAAACTCATCCTTTGCGTTTGAAAAATATCCATAACCCCACTTAACAGCCCATTTATCATACACTCCTATACGGGGGTAAATTCCCTGCGGGCTAATATTGTCTTCTGGCTGTGCCACATAGTTAAAGCGGGCATAATCCATTATTGAAACGGTATGTCCATTGGCTTCTACCCATTTTTTATCTCTTAGGTTTTCTACCGGAGTTGCACTGCTCGCTCCCATGTTGTGACGTAAACCAATAGTATGTCCTATTTCATGAGAAGAAACAAAACGAATTAATTGCCCCATTATTTCATCATCTAAGTGCATTTTTCTGGCTTTTGGATCTAAAGGTCCTACCTGAATCATATACCACTTTTGCACCAATTTCATCACATTATGATACCATCCTACATGACTTTCTATAATTTCTCCGCTTCTTGGATCGCTCACGCGTGGTCCGTAAGCATTAGGTGTTTCAGAAGCATAATATCTTACTACAGAATACCGGGCATCTTCCAGGCTCATCGTCTTGTCATCTTCCGGCCATTCCTTACCAACAATTGCGTTTTTAAAACCGGCAGCTTCAAAGGCTTTTTGCCAATCGTTAATTCCAGCAATTAAGTAAGGTCTCCATTTTTTTGGCGTTGCCGGATCAATGTAGTAAACAATTTGTTTTTTGGGTTCAACCAATTCGCCTCTTTCGTATTTTTTAATGTCTTTGTCTTTAGGTTCGAGACGATAACGCTGAACAATATATTTTGTCTGGGCACGCTGAAGTTCATCATCAAATAAAACATATTTATTAGCGAAATACCCTACTCTTTCATCAGCAAAACGTTTACGCATTGGCTTTTTGGGAAGCAGTACAATTGAGGTATTGAATCTTAGTGTTATAGTGCCACTACTCGCTGTACTATTGGTATAGGTTTTGGTTGTTTTTACCTCAATGTTTATAGGATATGCATCCATGGTTTCAATAAAAGATTTATCATCTGCCAGAGCCGACAATTTTTTCTCTGTCTTTTCTTTACTCTCCAAAGAAAACATCGCATTATCTTTTTTGAAAACATCAGTAACTTCAATAACAACATTTCCGTTATCAGGATTGGTTGTTTTTATTGGAAAAGCAGCCACTATTGGATTCTCATTACTCCCTAATAATGCCTTTGCCAGCATCGAATCTGAATTTCTAACGTCTTGTCTGTATTGTAATGATCGTAGATAAACGTTATTGTTAGATCCTTTTTCGAAGTAAATAGTCTGCTCGTTTGCTTTTTCACCGCCAAAACGCCCAAAACCTTCTGGTGTAGAAAGGTACCTCGTTACTACAAGCATATATCTGTTAAACAAGCTGTCAGGAATTTGAAAGTAATATTTAGTATCAACCTGGCTCACAACAAATAATCCAGACTTGCTTTTCGCTTTATCTGTTATTATCTTACTGTAAGGCTGAATACCTTTTGGCTGCGTGCCTGTACTATCTGCTTTTTTTTCAGGAGTTTGAGCAAAACCATGCTGATGTGAAGCCATAAGCATGGTTAATAAAATAAATAATTTCTTCATTGGAATTAAAATGGGACCTTTTCGTCTGTGTTCAAGGTAAGTTTAGGATTTTTTATCATGACAGATAAAGGAAACGGAATAATATATAATCTTGAGTTAGGTAATAAAGTATACGTTTTTTGAGGAACGGTCTTATTTACGATTGGAAATACTCTTGTAATAGTCTTTGCATATTCAGTTTCAGTATTTAACCTCTTAAGATCAAAAAAGCGATTAAAACCTAAAAGTAATTCTTTTCTGCGTTCATTGATAACAAGTTCCATGGTTTCTTTTCGGGTAGCCGGAACAGTTAAATTTACTGTTCCTGATAAAATACGTTTTGCTCTTACTGTATTTAAAATATTAACGGCTTCTGTAAGCTTGTCTTCTCTGGCATAACATTCTGCCAGCATCAAATATACCTCTGTAGTTTTCATTCCAACAGTAGAATAAAAAAATTTCGTATATACAGTTGCCCAATACGCTGTATTTGACCCCTGATCCAGATTTGTTGTACTGGTTATATTAAAAAACAAATTAAAACGTGCATCATTTGTACCAAATAAAGTTCTCAGCTCGGGGCTTATAATATTTTGATATGCAAAATTCATCTCATTATAACCTGTCATATACTGGTAGCTTAGTACTTCTATATTATTTGCTGCTGGTACAGAAAGTACATTTGGACCTCCTTGTGCATTATACGCAACCATATCAAATATTTGGTTGTTATAACCTAATGATTTTTCTGCTGCTGCCTGAGCGTCGGCAATTTCACGTTTAAACAAATGCACTTTAGCTTTAAATGCATAAGCAAATGCCAATGACGGATGGTAAACGTCAAGTGGTTTTTCCTGAAGATAGGGTAATGCGTCTTCTATATCTTTTTGAATAAAATTGTAAACCTGCGCAACAGTAGCTTTTGAAGGCTGTGCTTCTAAATCAAATTTATCCATGATACAAATCCCTCCATCAGTAGCTGCAGTTTGTGGATCATAACCTTTTGCATAGTGGTTCACTAATAAAAAGTGATCGTATGCCCTGTTAATTTTAGCTTCTGCTTTTGCTAATTGTTTGGTACTCGCTTCTCCTTTACTGTTATCAACTAATGTAATAATGGTATTCCATCTGTTGATATATGTATAAGCCTGATTATAAAAACTTGAACTGTTTATTAAAGAAACCCTATCCGTAGTTTCATCAAAAGTAAAATTAATAATATTGATGTTTGGTGTTTGCCCTATTACATTTGACTCTTTCATCCATTGATCATCAACCAGATACTGAAAGTTATTGATAGGATAACCTCTGTTTGGCAAAGACACCATTTCGTAAAATTGATCTGCAGTTTCGACTACCAAAGCTCCTTTAGGAGTAAGATCTGTATATTCTTCGCATGATGATACTGAAAATATCATGAACGACAGCAGTGTTATATATATCTGTTTCATTTTATTAAAGAGTAAGGTTAAAGCCAATTAAATATGTTTTTGGAGACGGTAAATTACGCGTAGCTGCGTTTGCACTATAAACTTCCGGATCAATACGATTTCCAGCTGCACTCCAATACCAAATATTATTCATTTGAAAAGTAAATTTTGCCGATGCAATATTCATTTTGGTACCAAAGGTTTTTGGCAGATTATAAGCCAGCGAAATGTTTCTAAGTTTGATATAATCTCCATCTACCACATTTGCGCTTGAGTTTTTCCATTGACTGTTGATTGTTCCTGCGTAATTTCTGATACTTTCGTCAAAATCTACATATAAACGTGTATTACCATTTTGATTGTTAACATTATAACGGTCTGCAATACCTGAAAGATTTACGACATCAGAATCCATAGCTAAAACTTCTTTACGCATTACATTACCCCCAGAGAAAACAAATAAGAAGTTCAAATCAAATTGTTTGTATGAAAATCTCTGTGACAAAGAACCAGTATAAGTTGGAATCAAAGTTCCCATATTTACCAATGCATCAGGATTAGTAACCGTTTTTACGGAGGTAGAAATCGGATTTCCGTTAGCATCAAAAGTAATTGACGGATTTCCGTTTTCATCTAAAACATAAGGGTACCCATTAGTCGTTCCCCCATATCGATAAGCATACAAGCTATTGTATAATTCATTTTCTTGGAAAAAATCTCCAGGTGAAGAAACAAATACCGTGGCTGTCGACTGCGCTCTGGTAACTTTCTTTACAGTCGTTTTGTTATGTGCAAATATTACATTAGAAGCAACACGAAAATTGCCGTTATTATACCATTCAGAACCAACACTAAATTCGACTCCTTTGTTTAATAAAGCTCCGGCATTAATTCTTCTGGTCAAGGCTCCAACTGTTGGATCTAAGTCTGTAGTAGCCAATAAGTCGGTGCTGTATTTACGATATAAATCAATACTACCATTTAATTTCGCTCGAAACAAGCTATAATCTACACCAACGTTAGTGCTTTGCGTTTTCTCCCATCTTAACATCGGATTTGGCTGTGCTGTAATATTAGTATATTGTAAAGATTGATATAAGTTATCGTTTCTTCTTGTAGCTGTAATGTATGGCGTTGTACTTTGATCGATGTTTCCGTTGATACCATAAGTTGTTCTCAGTTTCAGCATGCTGACCCACTTTACTGGTTTCATAAATTCTTCATTGCTGACATTCCATCCTAAACCTGCAGACCATAACGGACGGTTTTTATACTTAGGATCTACACCAAACAAATCGGCTCTGTCTACACGGTAACTTCCGGTTACGTTATATTTTGATAAATAGGTATAACTCGCAGTACTAAAAAATGAAAGATAACGGTGTAATATTTCTTTCTGCGTTCTTGCTAAAGCCGCAAGAGTTCTATTGTTTCCAAATATATAACTTGAAACTCCTGTCTGACTCAGGGCTAAATTATTTAATACGGCCGAACTAAGTGTTACCGGGTCATATCCATAACGCAACTGTTCAATTGTTCTTGGAACAAACGTTTCACGCATTTCAAAACCAGCCAAAGCATTAATAGAATGCTTGCCTTCTCCAAATTCTTCCGTATAATCCAATTGATTTCTAAAAGAATAGTTCGTCGCCTGACTACTAGATTGCTTGTAGCGTCCTCCTGTTGAAAAACCTTCTACCGGTGTATATACATTTGTAGTTGGATTATATCCTGTTAAAGCATTAATAGCATAACGCATTTTATAAGAGTTAATGTCATAATATTGCTCATTATCGTTTCTTCTTATCTCGTATTGAAACTGTGTATTATAACTTAATCCTCTCCAAATTTTAGCTTTTATATTAGCAAACGCTCTTAAACTTAATGAATTTTGTTTTTCGATACCTTCCTGCAGCGAATTCAAAACATTAAAACTCATTGGCTTAAAACCGCTCAAAGTGGCTAGCTTTTCGGCTACAGCCGGATTGATAACACCGCTGGAAGTAAAACCATCTCTAATACCTGCAAACGGCGCTATTACAAGATCTCCGTTATCACTAGTAATACGCTCGTATCGTTTTTGGATTGTAAGATAATCATTGTAATCACCATCGGTTACATCATCATTAGTGTAAGTTCCATTTACTCCAAATGTTGCATTTAACCAGTTATTGATTTGAAAACTGCTTTTTGCATACAGATTAAATGCTCTGCTTTCGTTGTATTTTATGCGGTTTTTAGACTCGTCGTAATTTAACGAAACATAAGTATTCTGCTTACTTGTACTTCCAGAAAATGCGATATTATAACGCTGTCTGAATTCATTCTGCCATACATTATCATGATAATCTTTTATATAGTCGTTTTTTCTCCACTGCGCCATAGTGCTGTCATAATCGGCAGCTGTGATTTTTCCTTCTTCCAAATTTCTGTTAAGCTGGTAAAGCGGACTGTAATATTTCATACTACTGGTTCCAATGTCTCCATAATTGGCAAACATGGTAGAAGTGTTGGCAAATCTTGCTCTTTCTCTATCATAAACAGCCTGTTCAAGATCGATTATATCGCTTGTAGAAGCATAATTCATATCTCTTAAATTTGGCTTTTCAGCCATAAAGAAATCTGTATTTATACTTACTTTTAATTTTCCATTTCCTTTTTTGGTCGTTAGAACAATAATACCATTTGCTGCTCTTGAACCGTAAATAGAAGCTGCTGCTGCATCTTTAAGAACATCTACGCTTTCTATATCATAAGGGTTAATATCATTTAGAGTCAGTTCTGTAGGTAAACCATCAATTACTAAAAGAGGACTGTAACCTACTTCCAGAGAAGAAAAAGTACCTATACCTCTTAAAATTGGTTTATCTGCCGCCGCTCCACTCGGGTTTTTCTGAAACATCAAACCTGCAACGCGGCCTTCAAGTGCACTTGATAAATCAGCATTAATATTTTCGTTTAATGTTTTTTCGTCAACTTTGGCAATTGCACCCGTAAAATTACTTCTGGCAATAGTTTGAAAACCCGTTATCACCACTTCTTTCATTGCGGCAACCTTATCTTCAACAACAACAGTCAATTCTGTACGTCCGTCAACAGCAATAGATTTTTTTTCGATCGTTAATCCAGTAAATTCAACTATACCATTAGAAGGTACTTTATCAAAAGTAAAGCTTCCGTCAAAATCGGTTACACTAACTCTATTGGTGCCTGCAAGAGTAATCGATACGCCTGGAAAAGGTTCGTTTTTATTATTTACAACTTTTCCCCGGATATCGATTAATGCGTTTCCCAAACTTTGCGGTTTTTCTTTTCCCTCTGTCACCACAATAGTCTGATTAGTAATCGAGTACTGTAATTTTTGAGAATTAAAAATCTGATTTAGTGTTTCTTTTAAACTAGAATTCTTAACTGTAGCCGTAACAGGTTTTGAATCTTTCAGCAATTTCTGAGTGTAAAAGACTTCGTAATTGGATTGTTTTGCTACTTCTTTCAGAACCGTTTCAAGTGGTGCTTCTTTAAAATTAATGGTAATTTTTTGTGCCTGTCCTGTATTACTGAAAAACAGCATAAAGAGTACACTTAACATAAATAAATAAGTAGAAAAATTAAGACTAAGCTTCTTTTTTCCGGGTTTCTTAAAGGTCTTTTCTGGTTGTAAATTAAATTTCATACATTTACATTTAGTTATAGTTAAACAATAGTGGACAACTTATATTGGCTATAAACTTTTTAACAACCAGAGGCATCGCAACTGCTTCTGGTTTTTAGTTTATTGTTCCAATATAATCGGGTAAATCCAAAATCAGGGATACACAATAATTGTTTTTCCTTCGACCTTAAATTTTATATCGCTAAGCTCAAGTACTTTTAATACTTCAGACAAATTTTTATTCATAAACGTACCTCCGTTAAACCTAACATCCGATACATCGCCACGGTATTCTACTTTAATTCCGTACCAGCGCTCCAATTGTTTCATTACCGTTTTAAGTTCGGCATTATCAAATTTAAAACGACCGTTTTTCCAAGCGATAGCGGCTTCAACATCTACTTTTCGAATTGCAATCTTATCAAAATTATCAGATACATTAGATTGCTGTCCCGGTTTTAAAATTGCTTTTTGATTTTTATGCGTAACTGCTACACTGCCTTCTAATAAAGTTGTTTTTACAACTGACTCATTATTATAAGCATGAACGTTAAAATGAGTTCCAAGTACTTCAATAGACTGATTACCTGATTTTACAATAAATGGTTTGCTTTTATCTTTAGCTACTTCGAAATAAGCTTCCCCTTCTAACTCCACTATTCTTTTCTCTCCATTAAACTGGGTTGGATATTTTATCGACGAAACCGTATTTAGATATACTTTTGTTCCGTCTGCCAAGACAATATTGTATTGTCCTCCTGTTGGTGTTGAAAGGGTATTAAATAAATTTGCATCAGCTTCTGATGCATCGGCATCCGGATTTATAACATAGGTAATAACTCCTTTAGCATCCATCTTAATTGTAACTTGTTCTTTTTCTCCTTCCTTTGCAATAGTATCTTTTGCCGAAATATCAGCCAGAACAATTTGCTTTCCGTTTGAAAGTGTCAGGATTCCTCTATTTCCTCCTGGTGCAATTTCCTTTGGTTTTTCGACAACCTCTATAACTTTTTCTCTTGGTTTTGTAAAATAAAATATTCCTGAACCCAATAATAAAGCGATTGATGCTGCAACAGCATACTTATAAAACTGATTTTTATTTTTTTCGGGAGTGATTTTTTTATTAATAGCATTCCATGCTTTATCAAGGTTTATATTATCGATATCACTTTGATAGCTATTCTGAACTTTAGCAAAATAATTTCTGTTTTCAGCAGATTCGTTGTACCATATATCAAAAATTGATTCTTCTTCCGGCGAAAGAGTATTGTTTATTTTTTTTATGATCAGTTTAAATTCCATTTTTCAGAATCTCGTTAAATTAACAATTACATAATGTAATTTAAACCTAAGACAATGGAAACTAAAGAATGGGTGACAAAAGTTTAATAAAAAATAAAGAAAAAATTAAATTACAAACAAACCGAGGTAACTTTCTTACGAATGAATAGATAATAATGCTATTAAAATAACAAGCGATTCACTTATTTTTACTTTAGCTCTTTTGAGTTGGGTTTTTACGGTGTTGACTGAAATTCCCATTTGATGGGCAATTTCATAGTATTTATAGTTTTCAATAAATTTAAGTTTGAAAATCTGCTGCATACCTTTGGGAAAAGTTTCAATAATCTTTAAAATATGATTATACAGAATTGTTTTTTCTTCTTCGGAAATTAAATCTAAATCTTCTTCTAAAACAAGCATTGAGTTTAACTCAATCACATTTAAATCATCTGTAATTTTAAGCGATTTAAGGTAATTTAAAGATTTATTACGAACCATTGCATATAAATATGCTTTGAGTGAAACATTTATTTCTATATTTTTTGCATTTTCCCATAACAAAATAAACACTTCCTGTACCACATCTTCACTGGCCTGCTGATCAAATAAAAAATTGTTAGCATACAGAACCAGTGCTTTATAAAAATGGTTGAATACATTTTTATAAGCAGATTTATTTTGGTTTTGAAGTTCTTTTAAGACAATTATATCCAATTCAAAGTATTATAAAAAAGCAAATATGCTACAAAAAACAAATCTATGTATTTTTAATTTTTCAGCAAATATGTATTTGATTTCTTTGAATAATCACAAAAAAGACACTTGTATTTCTCCTAAATTTTGAATATGAAAAAAATACAACATTTAAATTATATAAAAAAAACAATATTAGTACTTATCCTACCAAGCAAATTATGTGGTTTAATACTATTTATCTGAATGATATTTGCCTTTATATTCTTTACATGTAAGATTTAATAAAACTATCATAAACAATCTTGTTGAACTTAAAAGATTGTCTCGTCCTAAAAAAACGATACTGATTATTAGATAAAAATAATTAATTAAACAGTTGCAAGAACGTTCTTGCAACTGTTTTTGTTTTTATAGGTTCTTATCTGCATTTGATTTTGACAATGCATT
>NZ_JBGQOF010000018.1:0-64745 GCF_052113665.1 Flavobacterium sp. W22_SRS_FK3
ACCAATCTATCAATGAACTTTTCCCTGTTTTGCGGGGTGCAAATGTAACACCCGTTTTCAAATCTCACAAGCTTTTTTGAATCTTTTTTTGAAAAAAATTTTTCAGTATCTATTCGTATGCTTGTCAGTATTTCGAAGAACGCCTGTCGCTGTTGCGGGTGCAAAAGTAACACCTTTATTTACATTTCAAAGACTTTTTATTATAAAATTTCAACCTTTTTTAAAAGTTTTTCTTAACTCACTCATAACGCAAAACTTAGCTTTTGAAGTTTTTTATTATTTATAGGAATTTTCTGTAGTCTTATGCTTGTCTCAATTCAATCATTCTCTAAGCTGCCGTTTTTGCAGACTTCGCACAGCAAAGGTTTCTTTTATGTGAACTTTTAAATATAACTTTAAAGCTGCTCTTTGGAGTATTTAACTTCTTCTTATTGATATATTGCATAATATGTTTTGACCTCAAAGGAGCACAAAGCTTCTTTAGCAATATATATAAGAAGGAATCTCTTTTGAAAACTAATGCCATAGCCCCGATAGAAACGAAAATCCTTTTGTGCCGGCGTTCGGCGCAAAAGATTGAAGTGTATAGCGGGAATAAGCTCCTCATTATTCTTTGATAAAAACTACTCTTATATATTATAGTGGAATCTCTACTTATTATATAATGGGTAAAAAAACAGACCCGACAGTTGTTAATCTGTCGGGTTTAAGATAGTATATTATTTATTCGCTTATTTCTTAACCGGAAACTTCCAATCAAATTCATCTTTATCATTAATGATGGCTCCAATTTCAAATTTTACCACTTCATCAAATTCAGTTTGCAAAATAAACCAATTATCTTCATTAAAGTAGTTTTCGAAAGTATCAAAAGTTTCCTGAGTAAATTTGGTCAATCCTTTAGTTACTAAATCTTTTTTTACATCTGCAATTTTTCTCCCGATTAGTTTGAATCCGAAAACTTCTAAATCATTGCTTGAAGCTACTGCATAACCTAACTTTAAATCTTCTTCCTGGTAAAAAGTCAATCTGATTTTTTGTGCATTATAAACAAAAATCACATTGTCATCTTCGTCTGTATAATTTTTATCAGGTTTACCCAAAACTGCTGTGACATCTTTTTGCTTCATTCCAAAAAGCAATTTATCAATTCCCGATTTTAAATTTATTTTCATGTGTGTTTCGATATTATTTATGAGGCAAATTTCGTGAAGTTTTTGTAAACTCCATTAGATTTGCAGTTTTATTACTGCTGATAATTCTTTTCATTAGGTTTTCTGCTCATGTAAAAAGTAATTTTTCCGCCATTTATCAAATCCGAATGCTTCAGGAAAGGTTTGTTCAATTGTTTTCCGTTTAAAAATACTTTACTCACAAATACATTTTTATCAGATTGATTTATTGTTTCTACTACAAATTTCTTTCCGTTTTCTAAATTAAAAACGGCATTTTTTACTAACGGACTTCCTAAAGCATATTCTTCTGAACCTGGTGCAACGGGATAAAAGCCTAAACTGCTAAAAATATACCAGGCACTCATTTGTCCAAAATCATCGTTACCACCTAAGCCATCGGCACCGTTTTGGTACATTTTTTTCAAAATCATTCTAATTTTATCCTGTGCTTTAGAAGGCGAATTTGTCCAATCATACAAATATACTATGTGATGTGACGGTTCGTTTCCGTGTACATAGTTGCCTATGATTCCTTCTCTGGTAATATCTTCAGTGTTTTCAAAATATTTATCCGGTAAGTGCATACTGAATAACGAATCTAAACGAACATTAAATTTGTCATTACCTCCCATTATTTTAATCATTTCTGCAGGATCCTGAGGTACATATAAACTGTAATTCCATGAATTTCCTTCAATAAAACCTTGCCCATGCGTGTCTAAAGGGTCAAATTCTTTTTTGAAAGTTCCATCATTTAATTTTGGACGCATAAAACCTGTTTTGGCATCATAAACGTTTTTATAATTTTTAGATCTTTCAAGGAATTCATTATAAATATCGGTTTTACCTAATTTCTTAGCAGCCTGAGCAATTGCCCAATCATCATAAGCGTATTCTAAAGTTTTTGAAACAGAAGCACCATTTTTATCTTCAGGAACATAGCCCTTTTTCATATAATATTCCAATCCGTCATAATAAGGTACTTTTGCAGTATTGACACAAGCCTGCAGCGCTTTTTCGGGATCGAAATTGGTGTTTCCTTTTACTATCGCATCTGCAATTACAGAAACCGAATGGTACCCAATCATGCACCAATTTTCATTGGCATAATGTGCCCAGACAGGTAGCATTTTATGCACACTTTGATCAGAATGTGCCAACATTGAATTAATCATATCTGAGTTTCGTTTTGGCTGTACAATATTAAAAAACGGATGTAAAGCTCTGTAAGTATCCCATAAAGAATAACTGGTGTAATTTGTGAAATTTTCAGCTTTATGCGTGTTCATATCTAAACCTTTGTAATTGCCATCTAAATCCATGTATTCTGTTGGACCTAAAAAAGCGTGATACATTGAGGTATAAAAATTCACCAAATCTTCTTTCTGAATAGTTTCGACCTGAATTTTATTCAATTCGTTGTTCCAAACTTCCTGACTTTGCTTTTTTACTTTTTCAAAATCCCAACCCGGAATTTCTTTCTTCATATTCGCTAAAGCTCCGGCAGAACTTACTGGTGATAAAGCCATTTTAATTTTGATTTTTTCTCCTTCTTCAGTATTAAAATCAAAAAATAATTTCAAGTTTTGACCTGCCATTTCTGGGAAGTTTTTCGTTTGATCGAATTTTCCCCAAAAACCTCGGTACACACTTTTTTCCTGTGCTGCTTGTCCGTAATTTTTAATAGGTTTACTGAATGTCATTGCAAAATAAACCGTTCTTGTTCTTGCCCAGCCATTTGTCTGACGATAACCCGTAATCAAAGTATCGTTTTCTACTCTTACAAATGTCCATATATTTTTTTTATCATAATTGTAAATTCCAGAAGTTAAATCAAGAATTATATGAGCCTCATCTGACTTTGGAAAAGTATATTGATGCATTCCAACCCGAGTTGTTGCTGTCAGTTCTGCTTTGATATTATGATCTTCCAAAAGAACACTATAATACGCTGGTTCTGCTTTTTCTGTCGAATGAGAAAATGCTGATCTATATCCTAATAATGGTTTTGAAGCTACACCAGGATTCAATTGTACTTTCCCGGTTGTTGGCATGATCAAAAAATCTCCTAAATCGGAATGTCCAGTTCCACTAAAATGTGTATGACTAAAACCTACAATTGTTTTGTCTTCGTATTGGTATCCGGCACAATATTTATAAACGTCACCATTGTATTTTCCGTTAGAACTATAAGCAATCGTGTCAGTTTCCGGGCTTAATTGCACGCTTCCAAAAGGCACAGTGGCGCCAGGATAAGTATGCCCCATTTTGGAAGTACCAATCATAGGATCTACGTATTGAATTAAGTCTCGTTTTTCAGATTTTGTCTTTTTTTGTTGCGCCTGACTTGTAAGTCCAAAGGCAAAAATCAAAATAAATAAAGGCTCTTTTTTGTAATATGTTTTTTTCAAAATGATATTTATTTTATAATAATTTATTTTTAAGGTTCGTTTTTATTTCATCAAACCATTCGTTTCTTAGAATACTTAGCACAATAGAGTCACGGCGTAAGTCACCTTCTCCATTTGGCATATTACTTCTTAAAATACCTTCGACTTTGCAGCCGATACTTTTCATAGCAGCAATACTTCGTTCATTATTACTATCGGCGCGAAATTCTACACGTTCCATTCCGAGCGTTTCAAAAGCAAATTGAAGTAATAAAAATTTACAATGCTTATTCAGTCCTGTTCCTCTAAAAACTGAGCCGTACCATGTAAAACCCAATTGCAAGGTTTTAAATTCGAGATTCATATCATAAAAACGAGTTGAACCTGCATACTTTTGTAATTTTTTATCAAAAACGATAAATGGAAATTCTTTGTGATTTTCTCTCGCTTTTATAGCCGATTGAATATACTTTATCAAATTTTCTTTTCCATCTGCACCAACCAAAGAATATTTCCATGTGTCAGGTTCATTTATAGAAATTTCAAGTAAATTTTCAACGTCTGATTCTTGTAGATTACGTAGTACTACAACCTCATCTTCGAGAATTATATCAGATGAAAAGTGAAATGACATTGGATAGGTTTTAGAGAATCATTTTGTGATACAAATACGAATATAAAATCGCCACGGTTATCGATATAAAATTACCAAATAAGTAAAAATCATTATACAAGGATTCTTTTGCTTTATCACCTTCACTGTCTCGTTTTAATCGGGTTGCTAATTTTAAAGTTCCAAACAAAGTCAAAGCATGCGGGTAATCGTGAATCAGGGAAATTAAAAGAAACATTCGTTCTACAAAGCCTTTTAGAAGGGATTTATAATCGATAATTTTATCTTTTCGAATAGATTTTGGAGTGATAAAATAATAAAAAATACCTAAAAGACATTCGCTGACAATTAACAATACTATAAATTTTAAGTAGTCCATGCTTGCTTATTTTTCAGTTATTAATTGAATTATATTTTTTGTAGCGTTATATGACTCTATGTTTAATGTTTTTTCGCGTTTCCAGATTTGCGATCTAGTTTTACCCAATTTTTCTGCGACTATTTTGTAATCATCAAATTGTATAAAATTCGAAACCAATTCATAATCACTTTCTAAATTCCACTTTTGAGTAATGTTTTCAAAAATTTTAAAAGCGTTGCTTAAAATACTATTTTTTAATTTATTCTCTATTGAAATTGCAAATTTTGACTTTTCAGTTTTTAAATTATTCAGTTTTTGCCTGGCTTTAGTCAATCCTGAACCGAGCATTTCGTAGGCAATATCAGCATTTATAGGCGTATCTATTTCACCTTGATGCAAACTATAACGTAACTGAAAATTAAGTTTTTCATGAATAATATTTTCTTCTAAAGATAAAATAATATTAATTGCAGTTGGTAAATCTTTTGGAATACCTTGAAATTCATCACCTAAAGTAATGGTCAAAGGAGAGAGGATATCGCTTTGATATGATTGATTTATTTCATGTACAATATTTTTAAAATCAAGCATAAGCTGATTTTGTTTTTTTTTGCCACTCGAAATAATATCTGCCATCAGAATAAATTGTTTCATTTTTAGTGAAATTATTTAATTTATTTCAAATATACTGAAACAATTTTAATAATTTCACTTTTTATGAAATAAATTTCACTCACTCATTTCATCATAGCGTTCTGGAACTTGTGGATCGTAAAGGGGGCATTTAAATTCTGCCAGCAAATCTACTAGCTTGTCCATAGTTTTACCTTCAGTTCCGTAGCAATCGATTTTGATACTTTGTGGTGTAGTAATAACTTGAAAAGCACCTTTTCCAGTAGTATTTTGCCAACTGTTGTCGTCTACTTTTTCCCATTTTGAGAAAACAGAAGTAATTCTGTTCATAATTACCGAAACTGGTAAAACTTCTAAACCTTCCACTTCTTCTTTTTCAAGAACTGCTTCGTAAACTTCATGGTGGTTTAGGTATACTTCCTCTATATATTTCCAAAAAAGTAATTCGTACATAGTTGGTCATTTTTTAGCCCCGATAGAAGCGACATCCTTTTGTGGCGGTGTTCGCCACAAAAGATATAGCGGATAGCGGGATTAGCTCCTGAAAAAGCTAATTATTAATAAAAAAGGTTCTGGTAAACTCCAGCATAAAAACCTTTGTAACTCAGAACCCTTGAAATTTTATCACTCAAAAAATTAATATTCGAAAGTACCGTATTTGCTAGTGATTGTAAGCTTTTTTGAATCTGCAGCTTCTACCCTACCAATTATTTGTGCCTCCACATTGAATGATTTTGAAATCTCGATAATATCCTGAGCAATATTTTCAGGAACATAAATTTCCATGCGGTGGCCACAGTTGAAAACCTGATACATTTCTTTCCAATCGGTTTTTGATTGCACCTGAATCAGTTTGAACAATGGCGGAACCGGGAATAAATTGTCTTTTATAATGTGTAAATTCTGAACGAAATGTAAAATTTTAGTCTGCGCTCCTCCACTGCAATGCACCATTCCGTGAATTTCGTTTGGTGTATAGGTATCTAAAATTTTCTTGATAATTGGCGCATACGTTCTCGTTGGAGAAAGTACCAACTGACCTGCGTTTATTGGACTGTTTTCTACGGCATCGGTTAAATTAACCTGGCCTGAGTAAATTAATTCTTCAGGAACGGCTGCATCAAAACTTTCAGGATATTTTTTAGCCAAATATTTCCCGAAAACATCGTGACGGGCAGAAGTTAAGCCGTTACTTCCCATTCCGCCGTTGTAGCCTTTTTCGTAAGTTGCCTGACCGAAAGAAGCCAAACCAACAATTACATCGCCAGCTTTAATGTTTGCATTATCTACAACATCAGAGCGTTTCATTCGAGCGGTTACAGTTGAATCAACAATTATAGTACGAACTACATCTCCCACATCGGCAGTTTCTCCACCTGTTGAATGAATCGTTACTCCAAAAGATTTTAATTCGTTGATTAATTCTTCGGTTCCGTTAATGATTGCTGAAATAACTTCGGCCGGGATTAGGTTTTTATTTCTTCCAATTGTGGATGAAAGCAAGATGTTATCGGTTGCACCAACACATAATAAATCGTCAATATTCATGATTAAAGCATCTTGAGCAATTCCTTTCCAAACTGAAATATCGCCAGTTTCTTTCCAGTACATATATGCTAAAGAAGATTTTGTACCTGCTCCGTCAGCATGCATAATCAGGCAATAATCTTCATCCTGAGTTAAATAATCAGGAACAATTTTGCAGAATGCCTGAGGAAATAAACCTTTATCAATATTTTTTATGGCGTTGTGTACGTCTTCCTTTGATGCCGAAACACCTCTTTGTGCGTACCTTTTGCTAGAATCTGAACTCATGAAACTTAGTTTGTGTTGATGTAGTGCAAAGATAATCGGTTTTTTTAATTCTTTGGTGATTCATAAGTTTGATTCACAAAAAAAAATCTAATCTAACTTAAATTTATTACCACTCAATTTTTTTAAGTCCTTTTGATTTCAGGAAAGCATTAGTCTGACTAAAATGTTTATTTCCGAACCAAAATCCTCTGTTGGCACTTAAAGGAGAAGGATGCCCTGATTTTAAAATATGGTGTTTTGAAGCATCAATTAATACCGCTTTTTTTTGGGCGAAACCTCCCCAAAGTAAAAAGACAACATTTTCTTTTTCAGCTGAAATTTGCTTTATGACTGCGTCTGTAAATTTTTCCCAGCCTTTTCCCTGATGGCTTCCTGCTTCAGATTGTCGGACTGTTAATGTAGCATTTAAAAGAAACACACCCTGATCTGCCCAACGCTCCAGATTTCCTGTTTTTGGTAACGGTATATTTAAATCGGTTTCGATTTCTTTAAAAATATTCTGCAGCGATGGCGGGAACGGAATTCCGTCATTGACAGAAAAACACAAACCATTTGCCTGATTAGGTCCGTGGTATGGATCCTGCCCGATAATCACAACTTTTACCTGATCGAAATGACTGTGGTCAAAAGCCGAAAAAATCTGGCTTCCTTTTGGGTAACAAACTTTGGCAGTATATTCAGATTTTACAAAATCAATTAATTCCCTGAAATATGGTTTTTCAAATTCTTCATTTAAAACGGGTTTCCACGAAGAATGCATTTTTACGTCCATAATTTTTTTATGCGAATTTCAGAAATTTTTAAGTAAAATCATATTTACCCACTCATAAAATTTAGATTAGAAGTTAGTAGAATTCAATGCTACTATTTTCGTACTTTTGCGTGTACTTTTTTAAAGAAATTAAATGATTAGCATTACCGAAAAAACATTACAAGATTTACAATTTCCAACAGTGCTCGAAACCATTTCGGCTGGCTGCAACACAGATATAGGAAAAGAAAAAGCTTTACACATAACACCATTTAGAGATAAAGAAACTTTGATGCAGGCTTTGAGGCAGACATCGGAATATGTTTCGTCTTTTGAAAATAACAACGCCATTCCGAATCACGGATTTGACGCTATCACGCATGAAATTAAGTTTTTAGCAATAGAAGATAGTTTTCTGGAGGTTGGGAGTTTTAGAAAAATTGCTACGCTTTCGTCAACATCAAATTTCTTGTTGAATTTCCTGAAAAAGTTCGATGATTATTATCCGAATTTAAATGCAAGGGCTTCAAGAGTTGAATATACCAAAGATATTGTTACGACCATTGATGCCATTGTAGATAAATATGGAGAGATAAAAGACAATGCTTCTCCTGCTCTTTTGAGTATTCGTCAGAATATGAATATTGTTCGCGGCAAAGTCAATCAAAGTTTTGGAGTTGCCCTAACACACAATAACAGTCTTGGATATTTAGATGATATCAAGGAAAGTTTTGTTCAAAATCGTCGTGTTTTGGCAGTTTTAGCCATGTATCGCAGAAAAGTAAAAGGTTCTATTTTGGGAAGTTCCAAAACCGGAAGCATCGCCTACATTGAACCTGAAGCAACTTTACAATATTCCAGAGAACTGGCTAATTTAGAATATGAAGAAAAAGAGGAAATTACCCGAATTTTAAAGCAATTATCAAATCAGATTCGGCCGTATTTGCCTTTGCTAATTGAATATCAGGAATTTTTAAGTGATATTGATCTGGTTGCCGGAAAAGCAAAATACGCCAACAGAATCAACGGAATTCTTCCAACTATTACAGAAGAAAGAAGATTGTTTTTCAGAGAAGCGTATCATCCGATTTTATATTTGAACAACAAGCAAAAAAACGAGATTACGCATCCTCAAACCATTGAATTAAAACAGGACAACAGAATTATTGTCATTTCCGGACCCAATGCGGGAGGAAAAACAATTTCGCTTAAAACGGTTGGTTTATTGCAATTGATGCTGCAATCAGGAATGCTGATTCCGGTTCACGAACGCAGTGAAACTTTCTTGTTTGACAGAATCTTAACGGATATTGGTGATAATCAGTCTATCGAGAATCATTTGAGTACTTATAGTTATCGTCTAAAAAACATGAATTATTTCCTGAAAAAGTGTAATAAGAAAACCATGTTTTTGATTGATGAATTTGGTACGGGTTCTGATCCGGAATTAGGCGGTGCTTTGGCGGAGATTTTTCTGGAAGAATTTTACCATCGTGAAGCTTTCGGAATTATTACAACGCATTATTCGAATTTGAAAATTCTGGCGAACGAATTGCCTTTTGCTACGAACGCCAATATGATGTTTGACGAAAAATCATTGGAGCCGATGTACAAACTGGCTTTAGGTCAGGCCGGAAGTTCGTTTACTTTTGAAGTTGCCTTGAAAAATGGAATTCCGTTTGGATTGATTAATCGTGCTAAAAAGAAAATAGAAGTTGGCAAAGTACGTTTTGATAAAACCATTGCTACACTTCAGAAAGAACGTTCGAAACTGGAAAAAACTTCTATTAATTTAAAAGAAGAAGAAACCAGAGCGCGTGAAGAGAGTAAAAAGATGGAAAATATCAATGTAAAAATCAAGCAAAAACTGGAAAGCTATCAGGAATTATACGACAGCAACCAAAAGACGATTTACATTGGACACAAAATAGAAGATATCTCGGAGAAATATTTCAACAATAAAAACAAAAAAGAACTTATTGGAGAGTTTTTGAAAATCATAGAAATAGAAAATTCAAAGCGTAAAAAAGCAACTCCAAAAGAAGCCAAGGCTATAATCGAAAAGAAAAAAGAAGTGATTGCCGAAGTTTCTGTTCAGGTGGAAGAAATCCGGAAGGAGAAAAAAGAGAAAAAACTGAAACCGGTTGTAGAAAAACCAAAGCCTGTTTTGAAAGTTGGTGACCGGGTAAGAATGCTGGACGGAAGGTCTGTGGGAAGTATTGATTCTATTGAAAAAAATAAAGCCACAGTGAATTACGGGATTTTTACTTCGAAGGTGAGTTTGGATGAACTGGAATTGGTTGAGGCAGCGAAGAAATAATTTTTTATACAATCAAAGTCATTGCGATGAACGAAGCAAACACGTTTTCTATTTAAATTGCTGGACTTGCTAATGTTAGTGTGATTGCTTAGTTCCTCGCAATGACAGAACAATTAAAAAAACTAAAATATGAAACCAGGATTTGTTTACATCATTACTAATAAATATCAAACAGTAGTTTATACTGGTGTAACTTCAAATCTTCCACAAAGAATTTTAGAGCATAAAGAGAAAAAATATCCAAATTCATTCTCAGCAAAATATAATCTACATATTTTAGTTTATTATGAGCAATTTCAATTTATTGGAGATGCAATAACTAGAGAAAAACAAATTAAGGCTGGTTCAAGAAATACGAAAAATGAATTAATTCGTTCAGTAAATCCAATTTGGAAAGATTTGTTTGAAGAAATTGAAAATATAATGATTGAGTAATATCTAAATTGAGGATTAACTGGATGTGATTGCTTCGTTCCTCGCAAGACTAACAAGATGGAAATACATAGTGAGATTGCTTCGTTCCTCGCAATGACAGGGCAAAATAAAAAAATAATTCTCTTTGACGGGGTTTGCAATTTATGCGATAGTTCTGTTCAGTTTATTATAAAACATGATAAAAAAGATATATTTAGATTTGTGGCTCTGCAAACGGAATTGGGAATTGAAATTTGTAATTATATTGGTGTAGACCGAACAAAAATTGATAGTATTATTTTGTACAATCCCGGAGTTGCTTATTATAATAAATCTTCTGCAGTTTTGGAAATTGGTGCTGAATTAGGCGGGATTTATAGTTTGGTCTCTGTTTTTAAAATTCTTCCGGAGAAACTTCGAAATTATATCTACGATTACATTGCCAAAAATCGTTACAAATGGTACGGTAAAAAAGAAAGCTGTATGATTCCTACTCCGGAATTGAAAGCTAAGTTTTTGTAAATCCCAAATACCAATCTAGAAAGCTTGTTAATTCTACAAACTTCATTCCGAGGAACGAGGAGTCACACTAATAATTCCGTTGCTAAAAGTTCCAATCTTTGTCGAGTTTCGAATGCGATTTCTCCTCCGTCGAAATGACAAAAAAAATCCCAAATTCCACTATAATTGGAATTTGGAATTTTATAAATTGGAATTTCGAAAAGAAATTATCTAATCAATTTCTTGTATTTCAAACGTTTTGGCGTTAAATCACCCCCTAAACGTTTCTTTTTATTTTCTTCGTAGTCAGAGAATCCACCTTCGAAATAATACACTTCTGAATCTCCTTCGAAAGCAAGGATGTGTGTACAAATTCTGTCTAAGAACCATCTGTCGTGCGAAATCACTACAGCACAACCTGCAAAGTTTTCCAAACCTTCCTCAAGTGCACGAAGCGTATTTACGTCCAAATCATTCGTTGGCTCATCCAGTAAAAGAACATTTCCTTCCTCTTTCAATGTCATGGCTAAGTGCAAACGGTTACGTTCTCCACCCGAAAGCATGGATACTTTTTTGTTTTGTTCGCCGCCTCCAAAGTTGAAACGGGACAAATAAGCTCTTGAGTTTACCTGTTTTCCGCCCATCATGATCAATTCCTGACCATCTGCAAAGTTTTCCCAGATGGATTTATTCGGATCAATATTCGAGTGCGACTGATCTACGTAAGCGATTTTTACAGTTTCTCCAACAGAAAATTCTCCACTGTCGGTTTTTTGCTCGCCCATGATCATTTTGAAAATGGTCGATTTACCCGCCCCGTTTGGTCCGATGATTCCAACAATTCCGGCTTGAGGTAAAGTAAAGTTTAAGTTATCATACAATAATTTATCTCCAAAAGCTTTGGCTACATTTTTAGCCTCGATAACATTGGTTCCTAAACGTGGACCGTTCGGGATATAGATTTCAAGATTTTCATCCAGCTGTTTTTGGTCTTCGTTTAATAATTTATCGTAGTTCTGCAAACGTGCTTTTTGTTTCGTTTGACGGCCTTTAGCTCCCTGACGAACCCAGTCCAGCTCACGCTCTAAGTTTTTACGGCGTTTAGAAGCTACTTTTTCTTCAAGAGCCATTCTGCTTGATTTTTGGTCTAACCATGAAGAATAATTCCCTTTCCACGGAATACCTTCTCCTCTATCCAACTCTAAAATCCAACCAGCAACATTATCAAGGAAATATCTGTCGTGCGTTACCGCAATTACAGTTCCTGCATATTGTGCCAAATGCTGTTCTAACCAAAGTACTGATTCAGCATCCAAGTGGTTGGTAGGCTCATCCAAAAGCAAAACGTCTGGCTGTTGCAACAACAAACGACATAATGCTACACGACGGCGTTCTCCTCCTGAAAGGTTTTTAATTGGCGTATCACCATCAGGCGTACGCAAAGCGTCCATTGCTATTTCTAACTTAGTATCGATTTCCCAGGCACCAAGAGCATCAATTTTGTCTTGCAAAGCAGCCTGACGATCCATCAACTTGTCCATTTTGTCTGGATCAGAGTAGTTTTCTTCAAGACCAAACAAATCGTTGATTTGGTTGTACTCTTCTAAAACGGCCATTGTTTCAGCGGCTCCTTCACGAACAATTTCTAAAACCGTTTTCGAATCATCAAGAATTGGCTCTTGTTCTAAATAACCTACAGTGTAACCTGGCTGAAAAACAACATCTCCCTGGTAGTTTTTATCAACTCCTGCAATAATCTTTAAAAGTGAAGATTTTCCCGAACCATTAAGACCCAAAATACCAATTTTAGCTCCATAGAAGAAACTCAAATAAATATTTTTAAGTACTGGTTTGTCTGCTCCCTGATAGGTTTTACTCAATTTTTGCATTGAGAAAATTACTTTCTTATCGTCTGACATTTGTTATATTTTTATTTATTATTTTTTAATTATTTATTGAAATTTGATATTAATATTGAGTTTTGCAATTGTTATTGATTTTGTTAAACCCTACCTTTCAAAGCATTAAAAACCCAGGCATTGGCTAAAAAACCAACGCCTGTAGCTGCAAAACCATATCCTGAAACGTCACTATATCTAAAAGCGCCAAGACCTATAAGTAACAATCCCATAAGTGACATTATAAAAGTAGCCCATCCTAAAACGGTGTTTTTATTCATTCCCATAATTGTGTAATTAATTTAAAGTGGTATTATTTTAGAAGTGCAAATATCGTGAATTTTCACGGCTTAATTAAAAATTTTGTACAGCATTTCTTTTAACAAATCAGATTGTGGTAATGCATTTGCTCCAACACCTTTACTTTTTACGTCAACATCCCTTAATGCTCCGACAATCTGACTCACTTTTCGCATTGGATAATTCTTAACCGCTAAATCATATTCTTTTAAAAAATAAGGATTTACACCAATCGCTGCTGCAACATTCTTTGGGTTTTTATCTTTAAGTCCATGGTATTTTAAAAGCTGAACAAAAAACCCAAAAACTAATCCGGTAGTCATCACTAATGGATATTCTTTTGGATTATGAGCGAAGTTTTCAGCAATTTTATAAGCTCTCAGTTGGTTGCGTTCACCAATAGCTTTACGAAGTTCAAAAACATTATAATCTTTACTGAAACCAATATTTTCTTCAATATGCTGTGGCGTAATCAAAGTTCCCTGAGGCAAAATAATCTGCAGTTTTTCCAACTCATTATTGATTTTACTCAAATCTGTTCCTAAAAATTCAACCAGCATAGCATTTGCTTTAGGGTCAATGGTGTATTTTTTTCCGGCAAGTACACGTTTTATCCAATCCCCAACCTGATTTTCGTATAGTTTTTTACTTTCGTAAACGATTCCGTTTTGAGCTAATAATTTAGTTACTTTTTTACGTTTATCAAGTGTTTTATATTTATAACAAAAGACCAGAACTGTTGTTTCCATAGGATTATTAACGTAAGATTCTATTTTATCAATAGTTCTTGATAAATCTTGCGCTTCCTTAACAATGACCACCTGACGATCAGCCATCATTGGATAACGCTTTGCTGTTGAAACAATATCCTCTACAGAAACATCCCTTCCGTATAAAACCGTTTGATTGAATCCTTTTTCTTCTTCCGAAAGGACATTTTGCTCAATATATTCCGATAATTTATCAATATAATAAGGTTCTTCTCCCATTAAAAAATAAATTGGTTTTATATTTCCTGCTTTGATATCGTTAACAATTTTTACAACTTCGTCCATTCAAAATTTTGTTTCAAGTTTAAAGTTTCAAGTTTAAACCTGAAACCTGAAACTATTTTATATTTTTGCTTTATGCAGCGATTAAATTTCCCAATCTATAATTTCCGATTCAAAAATAGCGAAAATAAAGTGTCTATTTTTGATGAAATTAGAAAAAAATTTATAATTCTTACCCCCGAAGAATGGGTTCGTCAACATGTTGTTCATTATTTAATTAATGAAAAAAAATATCCAAAATCGCTCATAAATGTAGAGAAAGTTTTAACGGTCAACGGTTTACGAAAGCGTTATGATATTGTAGTGTTCAATTCGGATGGTTCTATCCATATATTGGTAGAATGCAAGGCACCGGAAGTAAAAATATCGCAGGCAACTTTTGATCAGATTGCACGTTACAATATGACAATGCAGGCACGGTTTTTGAAAGTAACAAATGGTCTGAATCATTTTTATTGTCAGATGGATTTTGAAAACGAAAAATATGAGTTTTTAAAATCGTTGCCAGATTATAAAGAGATTTATTAAATAATAAAAAGATTACTTTTGGATAAAATTGCAGTTGTCATTTTAAATTGGAATGGAATAAAATTGTTAGAGCAATTTTTGCCATCTGTAATTCAATTTTCTCAAGATGCTACTATATATGTAGCAGATAATGCTTCAACAGATGATTCTGTAAATTTCGTTCAGCAGAACTTCCCAACAGTTAAAATCATCAAAAATACTGGCAACCATGGTTTCGCAAAAGGTTACAATGATGCTTTAAAAGGTGTTAATACTGAAATTTATGCGTTAATCAATTCGGATATTGAAGTAACAGAGAATTGGCTAAAACCGATTATTGAAAATTTTGAGAGCGAAAAGAACACAGGAATAATTCAGCCTAAAATTCTTAATTTCAAAAATAAAGAATATTTTGAATATGCTGGTGCTGCGGGTGGATTTATAGATAAATATGGTTATCCGTTTTGCAGAGGCAGAATTTTTGATACTATAGAAAAAGACAAAGGCCAATATGATGACAATTGTGAAATATTCTGGGCATCAGGTGCCTGTTTTTTTATCAGAAAAGAAATTTACGATGAATTAGAAGGATTTGATGAGTCTTTTTTTGCACATCAGGAAGAAATTGATTTGTGCTGGCGTGCGTTGAACGATGGACATACTATAAAATATAATTCGCAGTCAGTTGTTTATCATGTGGGAGGCGCAACTCTGCAACAAGGGAATCCTAAAAAGACTTATCTGAATTTTAGAAATTCATTATTGATGATGGTTAAAAATCTTCCAAAAAAAGGACTGTTTTTTATTATATTCTTCAGAATGATCTTGGATGGTATTGCGGCAATCCGGTTTTGTATACAAGGAAAATGGAAACATACCTTTGCTGTATTACATGCCCATTTTTCATTTTATTGTATCTCAATAGTCTATCTAAGAAAGAGAAAAAATTTTCAAATGCAAAAATACTATACCCTAAAAAGTATCGTTTTCACATATTATATAAAGAAATTGAGTCTTTTTAAAGAAATCTTTAACACTAATCAAAATATTAAAAACTAAATTTGTAAACAACCTTTAATTAAATTTAACATTTATGAGAAAAATAGTAATCGCACTATCAGTATTAATGGCTTTAACATCATGTGTATCTAAAAAACAATACGCTGAATTAGAAGCTAAAAACAAAGAAACTCAAGATTTATTAAATTCTTGTACTGTAAAATTAAATGCTTGTCTGGAAGAAAAAGCTGGATTAGCCGCTACAGCAGCAAGTTATAAAGAGCACAATCAAGACTTAATAAACAGTTCTAAAGATCTAACAGTATTAACTACTAAAGGAGCTGAAAACCTTGAAAAATCTTTAGAAAGCTTAAAAGAGAAAGATTTAAAAATATCAAGACTTCAAGACGCCCTTACTAAAAAAGACAGTGTAACATTAGCTTTAGTTACAAGTTTAAAAGGTGCAGTTGGAATCAATGATCCGGATATCGAAATCAACGTTGAAAAAGGAGTTGTATTTATTTCTATCGCTGACAAATTATTATTTAAAAGTGGCAGCTATGATGTAAGTGATAAAGCAAAATCTGTTTTAGCAAAAGTAGCAAAAGTAGTTAACGACAAGCCTGATTTTGAATGTATGGTTGAAGGTCACACAGATGACGTACCTTACAAAAGTAATGGTGTAATTTTAGACAACTGGGATTTAAGTGTTAAACGCTCAACATCAATTGTTCGTGTTTTAACAAACGATCTTGGTGTTAATCCTGCAAAATTAATTGCTGCCGGTAGAAGTTCTTATGTACCATTAGTACCTAATGATTCTGCAGAAAACAAATCCCGTAACAGAAGAACTCGTATTGTTGTTATGCCAAAAATCGATCAGTTCTATGATATGATTGAAAAAGAAATGAAAAAACAAGCGAAGTAATCAAGTTTTTAAAGCTTAAATATAAAAAGCAGGTCAATTGACCTGCTTTTTATTATCCTAATAAAAAAGGATAACTATTTTATAACTAACTAAACTTAACTAATATTAAAGTTAGGTAATATTTTTTTAAAAATTACGATGTTTAAGTATTTTTTTACAAAATATCCACATTACCCTTTCCTTCTCTTACAATTACGGGTTCATGTTCAGAAAGATCTATAATAGTCGAACCTACATTATCGCCATAACCACCATCAATTACCATATCAACAAGATTTTGCCATTTTTCAAAAATCAATTCGGGATCTGTGGTATATTCAATTACATCATCTTCATCACGAATAGAAGTTGATACAATAGGATTTCCTAGTTGTCGAACAATTTCTAATGCAATACTGTTATCAGGTATACGAATACCAACTGTAGTTTTCTTTTTAAACTCTTTTGGTAAATTATTATTACCAGGTAAAATAAAGGTATATGGTCCTGGGAGTGCTCTTTTTAAAATTTTAAAAGTAGAAGTATCAATCTGGCGTACATAATCGGAAAGGTTACTTAAATCATGACAGATAAACGAAAAGTTTGCTTTTTCTAGCTTTACGCCCTTAATTTTAGCTATTTTTTCTAAAGCACGTGAATTTGTAATATCACAACCCAAACCATATACAGTATCTGTTGGATAAATGACTAAACCTCCACTCTTAAGTACTTTCACAACCTTGGCAATTGCAGCTTCACTTGGTTTATCAGGATATATTTTTATGAACTCAGCCATTTCTTTTTGAATAAAGATATTAGATTACAGAGAATAAAGACTACTCTTTAATTCTTTTAAATTTTATTATATCACGACAATAAAGCAACTTTATTATTTAATCGTAAAGTTCTAATAATTTGACGTGAACTGAAACTATTTTTTAACCAATAACGTCCAGTTTCGCAAATCGAAGCAAGAGCTTTTTAATTCCACCAACTTCAAATTTTATTTCGGCCTTTTTATCAGCTCCTACGCCTTCTAAATTGATAACTTCCCCTTTTCCAAAACGTTCATGCATTACTACATTCCCAATAGTTAGTTTACTGTCAAATAAGTTAGGTGCGGCAGCATTTGGATTTGTACCTGCAACAGGCTTCAATTTACGAATGTTTAAGTCCGGTTTTGGCTCATTATCCGTACTATATTTTGGAGGCGTTGATCCTACCGGTTTTGCCAAACGTAATTTTGATTTATCGACATCTCCAAAAATATCACTGTCAATTGTTGGTTTGTAACGATAATTACTTTCTGAAGGAGTCAAATATTCTAAATACTGTGGATCAATTTCTTCAATAAAACGAGATGGTTCACCGTCTGTCAATTTTCCCCAACGGTAACGTGATTGTGCGTATGTTAAATATGCCTGATGTTCTGCACGGGTAAGAGCTACATAAAATAAACGACGTTCTTCTTCCAGTTCACTTCGGGTACTCATACTCATCGCACTCGGAAACAAATCTTCTTCCATTCCCACCACAAAAACATGAGGGAACTCAAGTCCTTTTGCCAGATGAATCGTCATTAAGGCAACACGATCTTCATCTGATGTGTCTTTGTCTAAATCCGTCGCCAAAGCAACATCTTCCATAAATTCTGACAAAGCTCCTCTTGCTCCGTCAATTTCTTTCTGGCCTTCGGTAAAATCTTTGATACCGTTCAAAAGTTCTTCTATATTCTGAATTTTAGCCATTCCTTCCGGTGTGGCATCTTTCTTTAATTCCTGAACCAAACCTGTTTTTTTGGCAACATGATCTGTAATATAAAAAGCGTCCTGATTTTCGTTAATAACCTGAAAACTCTGAATCATAGTCACAAAATCATTCAACTTATTTTTTGTTCCGGCATTTAGTTTCAAATCTATTTTTTCAATATTAACCATTACTTCCCAAATAGAACGTTTGTAATGATTGGCTGCTATTGTCAATTTTTCAACAGTTGTATCTCCAATTCCACGTGCCGGATAGTTGATGACGCGAATCAGTGCTTCTTCATCTTTTGGGTTAATCACTAAACGCAAATAACACAAAACATCTTTGATTTCTTTACGTTGATAAAATGAAAGTCCTCCATAAATTCGATACGGAATATCACGTTTTCTCAAAGCATCCTCCATCGCACGAGATTGTGCATTAGTACGATATAAAATAGCAAAAGAACCATTATGCAATTGATTCTGCATTTTTTGTTCGAAAATGGTACTCGCTACAAAACGTCCTTCTTCGGCATCCGTTAAACTCCGGTGTACTTTAATTTTCGGACCAAAATCATTCGCTGTCCAAACAATTTTATCAAGTTTGGTTTTATTATGTTCCATTATCGTATTAGCCGCTTCTACAATATTTCGGGTAGAACGGTAATTTTGTTCTAAACGAAACATTTTTACGCCTTCATAATCCTTTTGAAAATTCAGGATATTGTTGATGTTCGCACCACGAAAAGCATAAATACTCTGTGCATCATCCCCAACCACACAAATATTCTGAAATCTATCTGACAGAGCCCTAACAATTAAATACTGAGAGTGATTTGTATCCTGATACTCATCAACTAAAATATAGCGAAAACGATCTTGATACTTTGCCAAAACTTCCGGAAAACGAGTCAATAATTCATTAGTTTTAAGCAATAAATCATCAAAATCCATTGCCCCGGCTTTAAAACAGCGCTCTACATATTGCTGATAAATCTCTCCCAAGCGAGGCTTTTTTGCCATTGCATCAGCTTCCATCAATTCAGGATTATTGAAATAGGCTTTTACCGTAATCAAACTATTTTTATAACTCGAGATTCTTCCTAAAACCTGTTTTGGTTTATAAATATCACGGTCTAATTGCATTTCTTTAATAATCGAAGAAATTAATCGCTGTGAATCCTGTGAATCGTAAATAGTAAAATTAGAAGGGTATCCTAAATGTTCTGATTCTGAACGAAGAATACGTGCAAAAACAGAGTGAAAAGTCCCCATCCACAAGTTTTTTGCTTCACTGGCACCCACAATTGCAGAAATCCTGTGCTTCATTTCACGGGCAGCTTTGTTGGTAAAAGTAAGCGATAGAATATTGAAAGCATCAATTCCCTGATGCATCAAATAAGCAATCCTGATTGTTAAAACACGGGTTTTACCTGAACCTGCACCAGCAATAATAATCATGGGCCCATCTTTTTGTAAAACAGGTTCTCGTTGTGCTTCGTTGAGCTGGTCAATATATTTATGCATGAAATTGGTCTCCTTTTATGCAAAAATAAGAATTAATCAATTAATAAGCTACTACGTTTGTGAGGTTCTAAGTCACTAAGTTTTCTTTAAAGCTCGACAATCGGCTTTTTATTAAATATTGTTCCTGCTTTCGGCTTTATCTCTTCATTTCATTACGAGGATATCGCCTCTATCAGGGCTAAATTCAAACAATTCGTTTCTTTTGAACATTTTAAAAATAGAATTAATATAAAAAATTCAGGCCGCTTGATAGGATATAATAGTACATTATCAAACTCAAGCCCATAATTTCTTATATCCCTTTATGGTTAAAAAAACTTTTTATATAAAACATCATAAGCAAATCGGATAAGGGTTCCGATTACTACGATTAGAAAAAAGATCCTGATAAAACCATTCCCTTTATTAATAGCCATTTTTGCTCCAAGCCATCCGCCAAAAGCATTGCTAACCGCCATTGGAATTGCAATTACCCAGATAATTTTACCTTTGCTTATAAACAGACAAATCGAACCAAAATTAGTCGCCAAATTGACCATTTTAGCATTTGCGGAAGCCTGTAGAAAATCAAAACCTAATAAAGTAATAAAAGCCACAACGAAAAAACTTCCCGTTCCAGGTCCGATAAAACCATCATAAAAACCAATGATTATACTAATTACAACTGCATAAAAAATTTGAGTTTTTACAGAGTGACTTTTGGCGGCATGCTGACCGAAATTTTTCTTAGCATACGTGTAAATAAACAATAAGGATAAAACCACCAATAAAAGCGGTTTCATAAAATCATTACTGACCAAAGTCAATAAAGCAGAACCCAGAAATGCTGAAGGAACAGCTAAACACATCATGATCAATAATAACTTCCATTGAATAACCACTTTTTTAAGATATTGGAAAGCAGCAAAAGCCGTTCCACTAAAAGCAGGAATTTTTAAAGTTCCAACTACCGTAGATACCGGAAGATTTGGTAATAAAATTAGTCCCATTGGAGTTTGTACTAATCCGCCGCCACCTACAATTGCATCAATAAAACCAGCCGCAAATGCAGCCAAACAAAGTAACATTATTATATATGAATCCATCAAAAAAGTGTGTTCCAAAAAGTTATAAAACCTTGCTCAAAAATAAGGTTTCCATTTAGTTTTATTACATAATTTAAAGTGAATTTCTCAGCAAAAAGTATATTTTTGTTGAAAATATTTTTAAAATGGATTTTACAAGAATTATAGAATTAGCAAGTTATACTTTACCTGCCGTTGTTACCGGATTTGTGGCTTACCGTTTTTTTGAACTGCACATTAAAAATAATGATAAAAAACGTACTTTTTTACTAAACAGAGAATATCAAAAGCAGTCTTTGCCAATACGTTTACAGGCATACGAGCGCATGACTTTATATTTGGAACGTATTAACCTGACGAAATTATTAATTCGAGTTGCACCGATTTCAAATCAAAAACACGATTATGAAAACTTTGTAATCGACCAAATAGAGCAGGAATTTGAGCATAATTTAACGCAGCAAATTTATATGTCAGATGAATGCTGGACGATTATTACAACTGCCAAAAATTCTACGATTCAAATCATTCGTAAAGCTGCCATGAGCGATCGTGTTGACAGCGCTGATAAATTACGTGAAGTGATTTTGAATGATTTATTAGAAAAACAGTCACCAAGTAATGCTGCTTTGGGATATATTAAGAATGAAGTTGCGGAATTGTGGTAAAACAGTAAAAAAAATTTCCTTAAATTAATCAATTCTACTTAGGATTGCATTTAACCAATTGTCATCTTTTTCAGAAATTATTATTGTTTTAAAACCATATTTTTCTCCTTCCATTTCAACTCCAAATGAATCATCAACATGAATATCTATATCATACACCGGAGGGAATTTTGAACGATTGACATGAAGTCTTCTGATTCTCTTTTGATGTTTCTGTTGATTTATAATAAAATTAACAGAAATTCCATAAGAATAAAACATCTCCTTTATACTTGATTCGCTTCTGTAAGAAGTTGTATAGATATTAATTTTATGCTTCCGTTTCTTTATCTCTTTAAATAATCCAATTGTTCCTTTTCTTAAACCTTCAATACCAAAAAAATGCTGAAATAAATTTACATTTTCTAGTTGAAATTTATTTTTTGAAACTAAAGTATCATCCAGATCAAAAGAAATTATCATATTTAATGCATTAAAAACTCTGCCTATTATCACTCATAATCTCAGACTTATTCTGGGCGTATTCATATCCCTGCTCCCACCATATTTTCATCATTTCTTTATTAAAAATCAAGGCGTTATTTGTGAGCTTTGTAGGAGTATAATATAAATTAAGTTTTACATTTTTATTGTTTGCTATCAGTTTTCCTATGGCAATATCGTGTTTTTCAACCTGATCTAATGCGATTCTAAATAAGTCAATCATTAGTGAAAAAGGGTTTTTACCAATAACCATTTTTTCCATATTGACTTCGGTCTCCAGAATGATAACGTCAATTTCAGTAGCGCCACGATTGATAGCTTCGCGAATAGGCACCAGACTCGAAAATCCACCATCACCATATTCAAAATTATTTTTTTCGACCAGACTCATAAAGGGTACATAATTACTGGAAATCCAGGACCATTCACAGAATTCATCATAGGTACAATCTTTAACCGATTTATACTCTGCCTCATTAGTTGTAAAATTAGTTACTGTAATAACAACGTCTTTTTTTAACTTTTTTAATTGATTAAAATCTGATAAGGAAAAATTACTTTTTATGTATTTTTTCAAGCCTTTGCTTTCTCCAAAAGTTCTTTTTCCCTTCATAAACTGACGTAAAACGTTGAAGTGATTTATCGTAACAATATCAACTCCGTCTTTCACTTTGACAACAAAAGGGCAAATATTGAATATTTTGGACATGCTCACATTGGTATAAACCGAGTGAATTTTTTCGATATTTCCGAGAGCCAAATGCGGAATAAGCAAGCTTCCGGTAGATGTTCCTAAAAGTAAATCGTATTCATGTTTTTTAACTTGTAATAAATATTGGGCAACACCGCCGGCAAATGCGCCTTTACTACCGCCACCGGAAATAACCAATGCTCTCATATTATTTGGGGTTATGAGTTATGAGTTATACGTTTTATGATCTATATAACACATTACTGAAATACTATAATTTTATTTTCTTTAATTTATCATTTATAAACTGTACACTCAACATACTTTTATAGATTCTAATAACATCTGACTTCTAACTTTTTTCTCCAAGCAAGCGATTCAGTTGGAATTGTTCATCGGGGGTCAAATTAGGCAAAATTCTTTCAAATTCGATACGCATTTCAGTATTTTTTAACAATAATCTAATCGTATCTCTTCCAAATTTCGAAAATTGCCACATATGATGTGTTGTAGCATTAACTAAATTACTCAAAACCTGATCGTTAATAATTTTAAATGCAATTAGCTTTTCAAGTGCATTTTGTCTTGTAGTTGCTTCATACTTTGTAGAAGAAAAAGCAATTAACTCTGAAACAAATATTTCCGGATTATCACTGTAATTGGGTGTAGATAATGCTAAAGAAAGCCATAAAGTACGTAAATTATAATCATTGAAACCAATCCAGTTTTTAGATTTATCGAGATATGCCGGACGATTTTTTGGGAAATTTTTCCACAAAAAATACAGAGCCATTTCTCGTGTCTGATAAGATTTATCGTCAAGTAAGGTTTCGTATTCTTTTCTGAAATCTTCCGGAATTTTTGAAAAATTTTCGGCCACAGCCTGATGAATCTTACTGTTATTGGTTTTTAAAGCCAATCTTAACAGTGCTTTTTTAGCTTCATATTTTTCAGATTCAATTTGATCTATAATAGATACTTTAACAGATGGAAAAACATCTGAATCTAAAATTTTAAAAAAATAATTCTGCTTTTCTGCTAATGATACTTTTTTTAATCTATCAACTTCCAAACGCTCCTGAATCATTTTATTTTTACTCAATAATGCATTGGCAGTTGGAGTATCAAATGCTGTAGTTTCCAGCCAGGTCCTCTGAAATTTTTCTAAATCAAAATTGGACACTTTTTTAATCTCATCAAAGAAATTCTGTGTATTGACAGTTTGATAGGCATATTTCTTCAAATAATTTTTTATAGCTTTTTTAAATGCTTTATCTCCAATCGATTCGTTTAAAACAAATAATGCCCATGCACCTTTTTCGTAAAAGGTGAGTGAACTGGCTTTCGCATTCAAAACCGGAATTGAATCGGTTCTGGAAGCAAATTTAATTTGTTGTGCTGTATCGTATAATTTCGAATAAAAATGATCATCTCCATAAATTTCTCTTTCGGCAAGTAATGCATAATAAGTTGCAAAACCCTCCTGAAGCCAGTGATGCGTACTACTTTCGGCAGTAACAAGATCTCCAAACCAATGGTGAGCCAATTCATGTCCATCAACATTAGTGTAATTTCGATCTTCAAAACCAATGGAATCAACCACATAACGAGTTGCAAAAAGTGTTGTTGTGGTATTTTCCATTCCAGCATACAAAAAATCCCGAACCGGAATTTGTCTGTAGATTTCCCAAGGGTATTTCACTCCTATTTCTTTTTCCAAAAAATCAAAAATGCGCTTAGAATAACGATAAGTGGTTTCAAAACGACTTGTATCTTTAGTTTCTAAATAATATTCTAATGGGATTTTAGATTTTGATCTGAATTCTTTTTTATCGAACTTTCCAATAGAAAGCATCAATAAATAAGAACTCATTGGGTTTTCCATTTTATATTGCCAGTGAAATTGATTATTCTCCTGCGTTTTTTCTTTTAAAGTTCCGTTCGAAACAACCTGATAGTTTTTATCATAAGTAATGCCTAAGTTAAAAATTACTTTTTCATTTACATCATCAAAACTTGGAAACCAATTACTGGTATACCTACCCTGACCCTGTGTCCAGATTTGTACTTCAGAATTTTCAATATCTACAAAATACAAAGCTTGTTTAGGCTTTACTTTATATTCAAAAGTTAACTGATTTTTTCCTATCTGAAAATGTTGTACTATTTGCAATTGTTTCCCTGTATTTATAAAAACAGCTTCTTTTTGATTGACTTTTACTTTTGAAAATTCCATGTTTTTGGCATCAATTTTAATCGTGTCAACAGGTTTTAAAACCTCAAACTGATAATCGACAGAACCTAAAACCGATTTTTCATTGGTAGCAAATTTCAATTGGCCAGAAACCGTTTTAAAATCGACAAATTGGGTTTGTTGCGAAAAAACAAAGCTGGTAATAAATAATAGGATGTATTTCATTTAAATAAATTTGAAGGCAAAAATCCAAAGTTACAAAGGTTTCATCAACAAATCGAATGAAATTTGTATGTTTACAATAGAAAATTATACAATCGTGCAAAGAACTAAAAAAGCCTTATTTAACTGGAGCAGTGGAAAAGATTCTGCACTCGCTTTATACAAGATACTTCAAAATCCTGATTTTAAAATAGCATGTTTATTGACAAGTGTCAACAAGCAATATCAACGAATTTCAATGCACGGTATCCGGACAGAATTGCTCGAAGCTCAGTGCAAAAGTATTGGTTTACCTCTAAAAATAATGCAGATCCCGGAGATGCCTACGATGGAAGTTTATGAAAATGTAATGACTGAAACGCTGTCCCAATTAAAAAAAGAAGACATTACACATTCCGTTTTTGGAGATATTTTTCTGGAAGATTTGCGAAAATACCGTGAAGATAAATTAGCCGAAATTGGCTTTGAAGCCGAATTTCCTTTATGGAAAACTCCAACAAAAGATTTGATTCAGGAATTTATTACTTTAGGTTTTAAAACGATTGTAGTTTGTGTAAACGAGCGCTATCTTGACAAAAGTTTTGTTGGCAGGATCATAGATCAGGATTTTATTGATGATTTACCTGAAAATGTAGATGTATGCGGTGAAAACGGAGAATTTCATACTTTTACTTTTGATGGTCCTATTTTTTCTGAAGCTATTAATTTTGAAATTGGCGAAACCGTATATCGTAAATACGAAAAACCTAAAAATCAGGAAGAATCAAATACAGCTTGTGATACAAATGTTTCTGATGCTTTTGATTATGGATTCTGGTATACAGATCTGATTCCTAATTAATTTATTTAATCATGACAATAAAAAATCTAAGTCCTGAATTAGAAAAAATCCTGTCGTTCTTAAGCGAGATTAGAATTGAGGTAGTTGAAAAAGAACTGGAAACCTCTTTTTTGCCTGGTTTAAGTTTAGGTCCAAATTGCCTTTATATTGATTTTGAAAAATTATTGTATCCTGGTGATATTCTGCATGAAGCCGGGCATTTGGCTGTAACAACTTCTGCTGAAAGAAAAGTTGCAGGCACTGATGAAATGGCTTCGGACTGGCCTACACAAGGTGAAGAAATGGGCGCCATCCTTTGGTCTTTTGCAGCTGCAAAACATTTAGAATTACCTGTTGCATTTGTATTTCATCCTGATGGATACAAAAATGAATCGGAATGGCTGATTTCAAATTTCACTAATGAAACATATATTGGATTGCCTTTTCTGGAATGGACAGGACTTACTTTATCAAAAGAACGTGCCGTAAAAGAAGGCAAAGAAGCATTCCCAAAAATGTTAAAATGGCTAAGAGATTAAATTATGGATAAATTAGTACGTTACATAAAATTTCCACTGCTTTTTGATACTGAAAAACTTAAATATGATGTTCATAAAATCATTCATATAAAATGGACAAATCATTATAATACAAATGATTATTCCGGAAATTGGACCTCAATTGCCTTAATGTCACAAAATGGAAAATCAGATTCAATTTTCGCATTACCAAATGGCGATGAAAAACTCGTTCCTACCGAAATTTTGGATTCGTGTACTTACTTCAAAGAAATTCTGGATAGCTTTTTATTTGAAAAAACAGCAGTCCGTTTGTTAAAATTAGATGTTGGTGCAGAAGTTAAACCACATAGCGACAATTGTCTGGGATACGAAGATGGCTGTTTTAGATTACACATTCCAATTATTACAAATTGTAAAGTTGAGTTTATTTTAGATGGAAATCGTTTGATTATGAATGAAGGTGAATGCTGGTATATTGATGCTAATTTCATACATTCGGTAGCAAATCGAGGGAATGAAGACCGAATTCATCTTGTTATTGACGGACTTCGAAATGAATGGACAGATAATCTGTTTTTTAAAAAATACCACCAAAATGATTTTGTGCGACCTGCCAATAAAGTTTCTGAAGAAGAAAAAAAACTTATGATTGCTGAATTACAACGTATGAATCTTCCAATTGCCAATCAGATTTTGAAAGATTTGGAGTAAATTAAGATTACTTTTCGATTACGTAATTTTCTATAACCAAAATATCCAAAGCCGTTATTTCAAATAAATGAATCGCTTCATCAGGCGTTTCAACAATTGGCATTCCTTTTTTGTTTAAGCTGGTATTTAGTAAAACTGCGATTCCGCTTTGCTTATTAAATGCTTCGAGCAACTTGGCAAACTTCGGATTCCAATTTTCTTCAACAGTTTGTACACGTGCAGAACCATCATGATGCGTTACATTTTTAAGCTTTTCTATATACTCCGGTCGTGTTTTATCCACCAAAATCATATAGGGACTATCTCTTCCATACAAAAAATATTCCCCAACTTTTTCTTTTAATACCGCTGGTGCAAACGGACGAAAATCTTCCCTGAATTTAATATTCCGATTGATATGATCTTTCATATTGTCGATTCCCGGATGTGCCAAAATACTTCTTCGTCCCAACGAGCGTGGCCCAAATTCTGATCCCGATTGAAACCATGCAATTGTTTTTTCCTGATTTAATTTTTCTGCACAATAATTTACCAAATCATTGTCATCAGAAAACTTTTTAAAAGCGTGTTTTTTGTTTTCGTCTTTATTAAATGTAGCTTCAATTTCGGAGTTTCTATACGTTTTACCAAAACAGGTACTTCCATCATGGGGAACTTTTGGCATTTTTAAATATTCTAACCAGCCATAAAAAGCACAGCCCAAAGCCAGGCCATTATCTGCGGCAGCAGCTTCAAAATAAATGTTTTCAACTATTTTGCTGTCCTGAAGTTTTGCATTTGCTACAGCATTTAATGCTACACCACCTGAATAACATAAATTTTTATGAGGAAATTTATCCAATCGGCTGTGAATGCATTTTAATACTGCTTTTTCGACCTGTTCCTGTGCCCACTTTGCCACATTGGCGTAATAATCAAAATTATTTTTTAAATAATCATAATCTTTTGATGGATTCGTAAAATGATTTTTCCAGTCTTCATTCACAAACAGTTTTCCAGATCTGAATTCAAAAGCTTCAAAATTGTAAATTCGGGAATTTCCAAATGGTGCAAGTCCCATTAATTTACCCACATCATCCATATCTCCAAAAACATAATGGCTTACAGACGCATAAAATCCTCCAATAGAATGCTGAGTGGTGGGAAGTGAAAATAAGCTCTCCGATTTCTTTGCCATTATACTAAAATCCTTAATTAAAGGAGTTAGTTTTTGTCCGTCAAAATGATAAAAACTGTCTTTTTCGCAGACCATCTGAATTTCATTTCGCATTTCAGGGCTTATAAATTGTTCTTGTTCCGGATGTAATTTGAGAAATTGGTCAAGCGGACTTCCACAGCCATCAATAACCATTACCGCACATTCAGAAAAAGAACAAGTTCCGACAGCACTGTACGCATGAGCCAAATGATGTGAAATATCAACAATTTTTAAATCTTTTTCGGCTGTAAAAAGTCTTGTACCCTTGTATTTATTTCGATCCGGGATATCAAAATTGGCGCACTGCACAACAAGAGAAATATCTTTTAGCCCTATTCCTTCTGCATCAAGACAATACTGAATTGCCAGATTATCATTACCACCATCATGTTTAATTCGGCTTAACCTTTCTTTTTCGATAGCTACACAAACACGTCCATCTTTTAGTAATACAGCTGATCCGTTATGCGAAAGTCCGGTACCAAGAACATAAACAGGTGAATTCATTAATAGAAACTTTATATAAATTACTTTTCTTTTTTATAAAACGATTGCAAATTAACATTTCTGTCTCATAAATGCATGAAAAATCTGAAATTATATAAATCAAAAACTGCAAATAGATTTTAAAAAACTTAATTATCCAGTGAAAGGATAAAATGAAGTATTTCCTGAATATTTAAAACAAGATCTGGTGTTGTGCTTTGTATAGCGCTATTGGGCATAAAAGGCATTTCGGCAGATTCAGGATCCTGAACAACAATAGTGCCTCCCTCTTTTTTTATAGCTTTTAACCCCTCAGTACCGTCTGCATTAGATCCAGACAACAAGATTCCGATTAATCTGTTTTTATATACCTCAGCTGCAGACTCAAAGGACACATCAATACTTGGTCTGCTGTAATTTATTTTTTCTGAAGTGTCAAGCGAAAGTGTATTATTTTTTTCAAATAATAAATGATAATTTGATGGGGCAATATAAACAGATCCAGGCAAAAAAGATACTTTGTCTTCAACTGGTTTCACATTAGTGCTCACTTTTAATTTTATAAGTTCTTCTAAAGTCAGTTCATCTGTACTTTTCCGATGGAGTACAATTACCATAGCAAAAGATTTTATTACAGGCAATTGCGGTAAAATTTGCATTAGTACATTTAAACTTCCGGCTGAACCACCGATAATTACTACTTTAAAATCTGGAATTAATTGATTTTTCTCCATATTTTTTCCCTATCTAATTGTTTGTATTTGCTTTGAGATATTGAATATTTTATGGTTTCCTTTGTTCCCAAAGCCAAAAAACCTAAGGTAGCCAGGCTTTCATCGAATAATTTTATAGCTCTTTTTTGTAAATCGTTATCGAAATAGATCAAAACATTTCGGCAAAAAATCATATCAAATTCATTGAATGAAGTATCAGAAACTAAATTATGCTGAGAAAAAACCATTTTTTGAGAGAGTTCTTCATTAAATTTTGCTATTCCATAATTCGCTGTATAATAGTTGGAAAAATCTTCTTTTCCTCCAGAATCCCTGTAATTTTCAGAATACTCCTTCATCATTCTCAATGGAAAAATTCCTTTTTTTGCTGTTTCCAGAACCTTGGCATTTATATCTGTGCCATAAATTAAAGACTTATGCAGTAGTCCTGCTTCTTTTAATAAAATTGCCATAGAATAAACTTCCTCGCCTGTAGAACATCCTGCATGCCACAAACGAATAAAGGGTTTAGGGCCTAATAAAGGAAGGATTTGATTTCGAATTACAGTATAAAAAGAGGGGTCACGAAACATTTCAGTAACATTTACTGTAATTTCATCAACCATATGTCTAAAATAATCCGAATCATATCTCACTTTTGATAAAAATTCACCAAAATCAGTAAATCCGTCCAATTGATATATTCTGTTTACACGTCTTTTTAAAGATGCTCTTGAATAACTACCAAAATCAAAACCATAATATTCATATACTTCATTAATAAGGGTTTCTAGTTCGATATCTTCTATCATAAAAATTTCAAATTCTGCTTAACACTAAAAGCAATTTATCTACATCGACGGGTTTAGAAATATAATCATCTGCACCAGCCTCCAAACATTTTTCTTTGTCTCCTGTCATTGCCTGAGCCGTTACCGCAATAATAAAGGTCGATGAATGTGACGGAATATTTTTTATTAACGGAATTGCTTCATACCCATCCATTTCAGGCATCATCATATCAATTAAAACCGCATCTATTCCTGCATCCGCATTTAATATTTTTAAAGCCTCCTCTGCACTTAGACATGATAAACAATCGAATGATTTAGCGCGAAGCGTATTCTCTAAAGCAAAAATATTTCGGTTGTCGTCATCTATAATTAAAAGTCTTTTTTTGTTCATTTTTACTACATTAATTAAACTTTATCATATAACCACACACGCAACAAGGACAGTAACTGATCAATATCTACAGGTTTTGTGATATAATCTGAAGCTCCTGCTTTGATACATTTTTCGCGATCCCCGGTCATTGCTTTTGCTGTAACCGCTATTAAAGGAAGTGATAAATGTTTTGGATTACTTCTTATTTTCTCAGCGGTTTCATATCCATCCATATTTGGCATCATCATGTCTAATAAAACAATATCTGTGTTTGGATTTTCTTCTAAAATTTTTATTGCTTCTTTACCGTCAAAAGCAGTAATTACATTCATTTTAAAAACTTCTAATGCTTTAGTCAATGAATAAATATTACGAACATCATCATCAACCACAAGAACCGTTTTATCAAATAAAATATTATTTAGCAGATTAAGTTTTTTGTAACTTTCTTTTTTACCTTTTTCATCTTTATTTTCTTCAACCAAATGCAGAAAAAGTGAAACTTCATCCAACATTCTTTGATATGAATGTGCCGTTTTTACAATGATAGAATCGGCGTATTTTTTAATTTTCACTTCTTCTTTCAGAGATAAACTTTTTCCTGTAAATACAATAACCGGGAGATTTTCTAAACCTGGACTCTTTTTTACACCATCCAAAATTTGATAGGCATGTTTATCTGGAATTCCCATATCTAAAATCACACAATCTACCTCCGTTTTGTTTAACGATTTTAATCCATCAGAAACTTCACTTTTAATTTCAGAATTGATGTTGTACGTTTCTAAAAAATAAGCCAGCGCCTTAGCGTGTTTGGGATTGTCTTCAATAATTAAAACTTTTTGTGCTTCTTTATTAATGATATGTTCTATTCTCCTAAAAACATCCGGAATTTTCTCAAAAGCAACAGGTTTGTCCAGAAAATCAACTGCTCCTTTTAACAAGCTTTCCTGTTTCAATTTATGTGATGACATAATATGTACGGGTATGTGCTTGGTTTGGGAATTACTTTTCAATTCCTCCAGAACTTCCCAGCCGCTTTTTATTGGCAATTCGATATCAAGCAAAATACCAACAGGTTTATGCAATAATGCAAAATTTAAGGCATAATCACCACGTACCGAAACAATACCTTTGTATCCGCTTTTGCGAGTGAAAGTAAGTAATGATTTTGCAAAATTCATATCATCTTCTACAATCAGAATAACTTTATCATCTTCTAAAATAGAATTTCTGTCATCTTCAATTTCATCTGGAATAAGCGTACTGATGTATTTCTTTTTTTGAATTTCTTCTGCTGTTTCAATTGGTTCAATTTGTATTGGAGGTAATTTTTCGACAATAACTTTTTTAATTGATGAACCATAAATTGGCAAACAAAGTGTAAAACTGCTTCCTTCGTTTTCTTTACTATGCAAAATGATTTCGCCATTAAGCAATTTTGCTAATTCCCTACTGATGGATAGTCCTAAACCAGTTCCTCCATATTTACGTTTTGTAGAACCATCCGCCTGCTGAAAAGCTTCAAAAATTAAAGGCTGTTTGTCTAGTGGGATTCCGATTCCCGTATCTTTTACGATAAAACAAATAATTTTATCATCATCATCGTTAATTTTGATTTCTAAACTTACGGATCCTTTTTCGGTAAATTTAATTGCGTTCGAAAGCAGATTTTTAAGAATTTGCTCTAAACGCATTCTATCGGTTTTAATAACAAGAGGTGCTTCTTTTGAAATGATTTCAAAACCTATATTTTTTTCTTTTGCAACTTGTGTAAATAAGCTTCCTAAATTATCTGTAATTTCTTTCGTTGGAACTTCTAGAAATTCAAGTTCCATTTTACCTGCTTCAATTTTGGATAAATCCAGAATCTCATCAATTAAGCCTAAAAGACTATTACCCGAACTCATAATAACCCTTGCAAACTCAATTTCTTCTTTATTCATGCTTTGATTGTTATTTTCAGATAACAATCTGCTTAATAGCAAAATAGAGTTTAGTGGTGTTCTAAGCTCATGCGACATATTTGCTAAAAACTCCGATTTATAACGCGTTGTAAGCTCAAGAGCTTCAGATTTTTTTTGAATTTCTGTGTTCTTTTCTTCCAGTAAAACACTTCGTTCAGACAATTCTTCATTGGTTTGCTCAAGTTCTTCCTGCTGTACTCTCAGTTCTTCTTCTGAAGCCTGAAGTTTTTCAGTTTGAGCTTCTAATTCTGCGTTTATACCTTCTAATTCATTGTGTTGCAATTGCAATTCTTCAGATTGTGCCTGAGTTTCTTCTAATAATTCAAAAACACGCTTACGGTTTTGAGTTGATTTGAATGCAATAGCTATATTGCTTGAAACAGCTTGTAAAAATTCTAAATCAATCTCAGTAAAGTTGTTAAGGCTGGCCAATTCAAAAGCACCTTCTATTTTTGTATCAATTAAAGGAACTGCTACAATGTGTTTTGGTTTGATTTCTCCCAAAGCATAGGTAATCTGAACATCGCTCTCTGAAAATGATCTTAATTCCAGAATTTTTCCTGAAATAACACTTTGACCTATTAATCCCTGGCCTCTTTTAATATGTTCTCTATTTTTATTAGGGAGATAACTATAACCTGAAGTTGCATAAAGTTCATCACCCTCCATGGCATATATAACTCCTGCACTGCTTTTGGTATATTGACATATAAATTCTATAACATCTTTGGATAAATCTTCCAGTTCTTTATCTCCTAACATTACATTGTTTAGTTTGGCAATTCCGGTTTGCATCCACTCTTTTTGAGATAATAAATCGAATGAAGATTTTAAGGAAACCCCCATATTGTTTAGTGATACTCCCACACTTCCAAGTGCATCTGCTTTGTTGTCGTCTACCCTAATATCATAATTTCCATTAGATATATTTTGCGCAATGGTACTTATGGCTTCAATTCTTTGTGCCGTTTCAAGATCTTTTCGCTCTAATTCACTTTGTAAAAAGGCACGTTCGTTATAATCTTTTAAAATTCTAATAAAAAATACAACTGATATTAAAAAGGCAATGATAAAAGCAATAATAATTAAAGCAGTGCTGTATACTCCGTAACGTTCAGAATTTGCGTTTCTTTCTTTTAAAAGCTGCTGTTCGTCATTTTCAATTTTTTTAATTAAATTTCTTAATTTGTTTATCATTTTTCTGCCTTCATTCAGATCAAATGAGACATTTTCTTTTCCAAATTGCTTTTTTACCACCTGATTGTGGAGGTATTTGTAAAAATTTACCCTAAGTATTTTTAATTCACTTAATTGCTTTTGCTGTTTTGGATTATCAACTGTAAGTTCCTGAAGTTTATCAAAATAATAATCCGATTTAATTTGAGATTCCTTATAACTCTTTATAAAATTTTCATCACCACTTATCAGATAGCCACGCATATTGGTTTGAGCTTCGGTAATAATAGCTGAACCCTCGTTTAAATTATAAATAACAGACTGCGTATGATTTACCCAATAAATACTGTTTAATAAACTTCTTATACTTAAAAATGAGGCTGTAGAACTGATCATTAATACCAGTAATGAAACCATTGAACTTACTAGTAAGTTTCTTTTAAAGTTGTTATCTTTCATAAAAAAAAATTATTTTAATTCTTCGTAGTGCAAGGGTAAAATTATTATAAAACTAGCTCCTTTACCAATTTGACTTTTAGCGGTAATTAAACCGTTATGTTTTTCGATTATTTTTTTTGCAATTGCCAGTCCAATACCTGTTCCTTCATAGCTCTGACGATCATTAAGACTTTGGAAAATAATAAAAATCCTGTCCAGATAAATTTCATCAAACCCAATTCCATTATCTTTTACAATAATACGGCAATATTTGCCTTCAGGAGAAACCTCTCCATCAAAATTTTTAGTTGTAATTAATTCCGAAGTAATTTGTATAAAGGGCGTATCTACATTGTTTGAAAACTTAAGTGCGTTTCCAATTAGATTCTGAAAAACCTGTCGTAACTGACTAGGAATACTGTCAATAGTTGGTAGTACAGTTGTTTTTATTGTGGCTTTTTTACTTTCAATCAGATAATCAAAATCAGAGAGAACTTCTTGTAAAACTTCATTTAAGTCGGTTTTTTCAGGCTGTACTTTTGATGACAATCTCGAATAAGCGAGCAAATCTGTAATTAAAGTCTGCATCCTTTCTGCTGATTTAATTGTCCGGTTAACATAATCAACCGCTTTATCATCTTCGGCTAAATAAAGATCTTTGATTATTTTAATAAAAATCTGAATCTTTCTTATGGGTTCATTCAAATCATGCGAAACCACCCATGCAAACTGTTGCAATTCATGGTTTTTAAGCTCCAGCTCTTCGTTTTTCAAGACCAATTCTTTTGTCCTTTCTGAGATTTTTACTTCCAGATTATCCTGAGCTTCTTTTCGAATTTTAATTTCTTTCGAAAGCAGATCCTTCATTTCTTTTAATTGATTCTGCTGTTCGTAAATCTTCAGGAAAGTCTTTACTTTTAAAATAAGCAAATCAGTATCAACAGGTTTGGTAATATATTCTACTGCCCCTGTTTCGTATCCTTTAAAAATATATTTTTTTTCAATATTAAGTGCTGAAAGAAAAATAACAGGAATGTCTTTTGTTTTTTTATTTCCGGATAAGATTTTTACAACTTCAAAGCCATCGAGTCCCGGCATCTGAACGTCCATTATAATAAGGCAATAATTTGTCTGTAAAATTTTTTTTAAGGCTTCTTCACCAGATTCTGCTGTATCTACATCGATGTTATGTAATTCCAATGTCTTTTTTAAGGCAATTATATTTGCCCTTATATCGTCTACAATTAATATCATCTATTTATAGCCTAAAGCGTTACAATTAAAATTATTTTGAATATGTTTCCTTTTTAGTTAGCATTAACCAAACTCTCAAATTTATAAAAAAAATATAAATTCACTATTTTATAAGAAATTAAATTAATTACATAATTCCCATGTTTGATCTTGAGAAATTAACTTTTTACGACAATCTTTATATCATTTAAGTCAAACTTTGTGATTAAATCAAATTATTTTTAGCTAGTATTTACTCTAAAAAGACAAAAGATGAAAAAATTAAAAACACTCCCGGAACAAAAACAAAATTTGCCCGGACATGAATATTTAATGAATCCTGAGCCTGAAATTATTAAAGAAAACTATACGGGAAGCGGAAAACTATTGGGTAAAGTAGCTTTTATAACGGGTGGTGACAGCGGAATTGGCCGAAGTGTAGCTGTACATTTTGCAAGAGAAGGGGCGAATATTGCAATTGTTTATCTTAAAGAAGATAAAGATGCGCATATGACCAAAGAACTTGTTGAAAAAGAAGGTCAGCAGTGTCTATTAATAAGCGGAGATTTAAAAGATGAAAAAAATTGCAAAAGTGCTGTAAAAAACTGTCTTAAAATATTTAATAAAATTAATATAATTGTCAATAATGCAGCTGTTCAGTTTCCTCAAAATGAATTGGAAAAAATTACGGCAGCACAACTTCAAAAAACATTTGAAACCAATATCTATCCCTACTTTTATATTACAAAAGCAGCATTACCTTTTTTAAATAAAGGTGACAGCATTATTAATACAAGTTCTGTTACTGCTTATCGCGGAAGTGAACACCTGCTTGATTATTCGAGTACAAAAGGAGCAATTTTGAGTTTTACCAGATCATTATCAACTATGCTGGCAAAAAAACAAATCAGAGTTAATGGAGTAGCTCCAGGACCAATATGGACTCCGTTGATTGTTGCAACATTTGATAAAATTTCAGATTTTGGAAAAGATAATCCAATGGGCAGACCAGGTCAGCCATCAGAAGTTGGCCCTGCTTATGTTTTTTTAGCTTCTGAAGACAGTAGTTATATTACCGGACAATTTATTCATATAAACGGAGGTGAACTTATAGGAGGATAAAAAAATGACTATGAATTTTATCGACATTTTGGGTCTTTTGGCAGGAATTTGTGTAACGATTTCAGTTGTTCCTCAAATTATAAAAGTCTGGAAGACAAAAAAAGTAAAACAAATTTCCCTCTTGACTTTTAGCGTCCTGACTTTTGGAATTGCAATGTGGATTGTTTACGGGATTTTAAAAAATGATTTCCCTATCATTATAACCAATAGTATTTCGCTGTTCTTAAATTTAATTATGGTTTATTTTCTTATTTACTACGAAAAAGACTAAATATTCAAAAAAAAAAAAACAGCCCGGGAAAGGCTGTTTTTTTTTCAATATGTGGGGCTCTGCTAGCTAACTAATTTTTGAATGTATGATTTATTGATAGATAAATGATATTTTTCCTTAATTAATCGTGGAAAATAATTTCTGCCTGCTAAACTAACTCCTGAAAATACATCAAGAACGTTCAAACTCGAAATTCTTTTCAATTCTTCTATCTGCTTATTTGCGATTACTATAATTGGTTTTATATTTTTAGCATATCCATAGGTATGCTGATCAAGTTCGATTTCTAAAATACTTTCTAAGATTCTGTTTTTTAGTAAGTTTTTAACGATTCCCTTTTGTGGAACTTCATTAAACTCTTTAAGTTTTTCAGCAATTTTCAAGTTTTGCTGACCTATGTGAATGTAATTCCCCCACTTACTATTAAATACTTTGTTCAGATCAGAAAACAACGTGGTGTTTTCAGCCATTTCTAAATTATAAGTATTTGTGCAAATCATAGAAAAATGCACCTTTTTGTAACCTTCAAAACACAAAACACTATTAATATTTGATGTATTTCTTATAATACCGGCCTGATTGGGTTTTATGTTTTTTCTTTCGCCATTAATTCCAAAACTATGACTTAAAGTACCTTCAAAACAGTATGTAAATAAAATAGGCGAATTAGCAAAAGATTCCATACTTAATTCAACATCATCATTAAATACAATATCAAATTGTATATGACAAATTTGTTTGTTCAGTGCTATCCCGCTTATTATTCCATTTGCATATTTGGATTTAACTGCTAAATTATATTGATTGTTTTCTAAAGTCAAAGTCCCATTGAGACTATCTTTAAGATTATTAAAAATTGCATTAATTCCGCCTGTATTTATGTAAAGTTTTTTCATCTGTTAACAATTAAAAGAGTTCTATAATTAAAGCGTTCAAATTCTTAAACTACAACCATAATTTCTTCTTCTTTTGAACTATTCAAATTTCGTAATATCGCAAACGTTTCATGTTATATAATTTTTCTTACGTCTTTCATAATTAATACTTTATAAATAGCTAAAAATAAAAACAGCTGCTCCAAACCTAATGTTTGAAACAGCTGTTTTTTCAGCAAAATAAAAAAATCCTCAACCTATGTAACCATGAATTTAAATTAAGTTTTTAAGTAAGTTTGTTAATATCGGCGTTATTAGTATAATTTTTTTCAGGTATGTCTTTAAAAAACTCAGCTGCTTCCAAATCAGCAGACGGGCCATATCCTAATAAATAAGTTCCTTTTTTACTGTCTGCCGTTTCGATCACATACAAAATTGACATATCGTCAGGATTGCTCATACCTTCGTATCGATGATGGGCGACAATAAAAATTTCGTCAGGCTGATAGGAATATTTTGATTCTGTCTCTAAAAGGGTTCCCTTCTGAAATAAAAAATTACAGCAAAATCCATTTTTTTGATATTCCTCTATATAATCTACTTCGTTTTTTGAAAGTTCTTTTTTCATGATAATTTGTATTATATAACTAATTTTAAGTCTTTTAAAACTTTTTTATTAAACAAAATTCGATCATTTAAGCTGCATTTTTTAACTCAATAAATATTTTTTTTATCTCATTAAAAATAATGGTGCTAATTAAAAAACGATGACTGAAAATCTCTTTTATTTTTAAAAATATCTTTATATTTATTCACTCTAAAGGACTTTATCCTATTTGATATACTACAATATACTTTTATAAAAAATGACCCAAATAAATCAGGATTTCTTAGCTAAAGGAGGAGAAATGGGAGAATTAACCCGAGTTAAAGACTGGAGCAAAACTTTAGTCGGTTCAGTAGAAACGTGGCCACAAAGCTTACGAACAACATTAGGGCTTCTTTTAAATTCAAAATTTCCAATGTTTTTATTTTGGGGACCTGAACATATTTGTTTTTATAATGATGCTTATCGCCCTAGTCTTGGAAATGACGGAAAACACCCAGCCATTTTAGGAGAGAAAGCTGCTGATTATTGGCCGGAAATATGGGATTTTATAAAACCACTTCTCGATCAGGTTCTTACTGAAGGTGAAGCTACATGGCACGAAGATCAATTATTACCGATCTACCGTAATGGAAAAATGGAAGATGTATATTGGACCTTTAGTTATAGTCCGGTTAACAATGAATCCGGTAAAGTAACTGGCGTTTTAGTTATTTGTAATGAAACTACAGATAAAGTAAAAATGGTCAAAAAATTAGAAGACAGCAATAAACGTTATCTTAACAATATTCTTCAGACACCTAACGCTATGTGTATTTTTAGGGGCAAAGACTATGTTGTTGAAATAGCTAATGAACGTATGCTCGAAATTTGGGAAAAAGACGAATATCAAGTAATAAACAAACCCATTTTTGAAGCACTTCCTGAAGCCACAGGTCAAGGATTGGAAGGTATTTTAGACAATGTCTATTCTACCGGCGAAACCTTTAAGGCTTATGAACTTCCTGTAAAATTAACCCGAAATGGTAAAATTGAGAATACTTATATCAATGTAGTTTATGAACCTTTAAAGGAATCTGACGGTCGTATTTCAGGCATTGTGGCTATTGCCAATGATGTAACTTTACAGGTAATTGCCCGAAATTCTGTAGAGGAAAGTGAGAAAAAATTTAGAAGTATAGTAAAACAAGTACCCTTGGGAATTGCTATATTAAAAGGAGAAGATCTGATTGTCGAATTGGCAAACAATACTTATCTTGAAATTTTTGATAAGACTGAGGAAGATATTTTAGGAACACCTCTTTTTACAGCTATTCCGGAAGCCAAAGAAACTGTTTATCCTTTGCTTTCAAAAGTATATCACGACGGGATTCCGTATTACACAGATGAACTTTCAGTTACTATAAACCGACATGGCAAACAAAAGGTTGGTTATTTTAATTTGGTGTTTTATCCCTTGAAGGAAGAAAACAATACAACTGGTGTTATTATTGTTGCATTTGAAGTGACGAAAGCGATTAATGACCGTCATTTATTATCAGAAAGTGAAAAAGCGTTCCGAAAAATTGTGATGGAATCACCTATTGCGATGGCTATTTTCAGAGGTAAAGATCTGGTTATCGAAATGGCTAATACCACCATGATGAAAACCATTTGGCAAAGAAAAAAGAAAGAAACCATTGGCAGGTCACTAATTGAAGCGTTTCCTGAACTTTTAGACCAAAAATATCCCCAGTTATTAAAAGATGTAATTATAAAAGGTAAAAAAGTTCGTGAAAATGATGCTATTGCTTACGTTTACCGAAATAAGAAACTGGAAAAACTGTATGTTGATTACCAATATACTCCCCTTTTTGAAAAAGAAGGTCAAGCAAACGGTGTAATGGTTACTGTTAATGATGTAACAAATAAATTTGAAACAAGAAAAAAGGTTGAAAATGCTGAACAAAGAACGCGCCTTGCTACAGAGATTGCAGAAATCGCAACTTGGGATCTGGATATTATAAATCAGGAAATAATTTATTCTGAAAACCTGCTTACTACATTTGGCCACGAAAAAAACACAATACTGACCCGCAAGCAAATGCAGGATCAAATACATCCAGACGATAAGCCAATTTTAGAGAAAGCATACAAAATAGCTTTAAAAACCAGTATCTATAAATATGAGTCCCGCATTAATAAACCAGATGGTTCAATCTGTTGGATTAGGGTTCATGGTAAAATATATTTTAATGAAAAACATATCCCTGCAAAAATGCTGGGTACTATTTTAGATATTACTGATGAGAAAAACAGTCAGGAGATTTTAATGAAAAGCGAGGAAAAATTTCGGCTTTTAGCCGATACAATGCCTCAATTTGTGTGGACAGGAGACACGCTTGGAAATCTGAATTATTTCAACAAATCCGTTTATACTTTTTCAGGTTTGAGTAAAGATGAAATTGATAATAACGGCTTGCTTCAAATTCTTGATCCTGAAGACCGGGAAGAAAATAGAAATGCATGGCTAGAAGCCATAAAAACTGGGCATGATTTTTTACTAGAACATCGCTTTATACGCTATGATGGTGAAAAAAGATGGCATCTAAGCCGTGCTACTGCTCAAAAAGATGCTGAAGGGAATATACAAATGTGGGTTGGAACCAGTACTGATATTCAGGAGCAGAAAAATTTTACTGAAAAACTTGAAAAAGAAGTATCCGAACGTACACTCCAATTAGAACTGAAAAATCGGGATTTGATTAATATGAATATTGAATTACAGTCTTTTGCCTATATTTCTAGTCATGATTTGCAGGAACCATTACGAAAAATTCAGACTTTTGCCAGCCGATTAGCTGAACTGGACGAGCAGAATATTTCGGCGAAAGCCAAAACCTATTTAGGCCGCATTGAATTTTCTGCCAAAAGAATGCAGACTTTAATTCAGGATCTCCTAACCTATTCCAGAACCAATTCGGCTGAAAGAATATTTGTAAAAGTAAAATTAGATGAAATTGCCGAAGAAATAAAAAGTGATTTTTATGAACGTATTGAGGAAAAACATGCAATGGTTAATTTTTCTCCTTTAGGGGAAGCTATCGTTATTCCTTTTCAATTCAGACAATTACTTCATAATCTTATTGGAAATGCGCTAAAATTCACAAGAAAAGACATACCGCCTATTATTGAAATTAAAGCGGAAAGAATTAAAAGCAATAAAATAGAACATCCCGTTGATTTTCCGGATAAAATGTACTATCATCTTCAAATCTCTGATAATGGGATCGGTTTTGACCCTGAATACAAAAACCGAATTTTTGAGGTTTTTCAACGTCTAAATACAGAAAGCGAATTTGCCGGAACCGGAATTGGTCTGGCAATTGTGAAAAAAATTGTTGAAAACCATAAAGGAATCATAACTGCTAATGGAGAGAAAGATAAAGGTGCTACTTTTGATATTTACCTTCCTGAATTACAGTAATTTATTTTATGATTTATAAACAAAATTATTGACTGTTGGAACAAAATTTTCCCAGTCGATACCTAAAGCATGTTCAATAGACTTTGTAATGTCCCTCATTAAAACAGGCTTTGTTATAAACAAATTAGCTCCTAAAGCAAGGCATTTTTCAATAATTCCAGGTTCATTTGAAGTAGAAAAAATAATAATAGGTATATTTATTTTTTCTTCATTATTACGTAATTCTTCCAAAACATCAAAACCATTTTTTCCGGGCATATTCAAATCCAAAAAAACTACATTGGGCTTTGGAGGTGAATTAAAAATTGCATTTAATAATTTTTCGCCTCCAGTATAAGTTTGAAGTTTTATTTTTTTTTTCAATGATTCTACAGCATCAGCAAAAATACTCAAATCATCCTCGTCATCATCAGTGTAGAATATAGTTATATCAGTCATAGGAATTTTTTATAATAAATCCACGCCAAAGATATATAATTAAATAGAATTATCAGTAAAAGAGTACTTTCTAATATATTAAAAAATAGAAATATCATAATCCTAAAAATGAATTATATAACTATAAAAAAGTAAAAAAACTGATCTTTATTTTCATGAAAATTTAAAAAAATAATTAAAAATAAAAACATGGGAGATCAAAAAGACCTTAAAGACATTTCAGCAACACAAAAGATAAAAGATTTAGCTGAAGATATAAAAACGTGTATGTTCTGTACTTACAAAAACGGAAAGTTACAATCTCGCCCGATGTCGTTTCAGGAGATTGATGAGGATGGAAACATTTTTTTCTTATCAGATAAAAACAGTAATAAAAACATAGAAATTACTGATAACTCAAAAGTCGAAATCATTTTTTCGCAGCCTCACGATAAATTTCTTTTCCTGCATGGGAATGCCTCGATTTCATATGACCGTAGAAGAATTAAAGAATTATGGAATCCAATTATTAAAATCTGGATGACCGGCGGAGAGGATGATCCAAACCTGAGTATTATAAAAGTTGTTCCAGAGGATGGTTATTATTGGAACAACAAGCATGGAAAAATGGTCGCAATCGCTAAAATGACTGTGGCATTTGTTACAGGAAAAACAATGGATGATGGAATTGAAGGAAATTTAAAATTGTAAAAAAACAATGGCAATATTAGTTATGTTGCCATTGTTTTTTGACTTTCTTTTGGAGTTCTAAAGCATTTATAATTCCTGCTTCACTTGCTGTATTATTAAAATAAACAAATGCAGATTTATTAGAAATTTGTTCTTTTATCAAATTTAATTCCTCGTTAGAGTAAGATGAATAAAACATTTTTGGTGTGCCGTGGAGCCTGATAAAAGTTAAACAAAATTCTGTAAAAATTGTTTTGGGCAATTCCGGGTGACTTACACTGCAAAAAGTAATATTATTTTCTAAAAAAGCATTCCACACTTCTGGAATCCACCAGCTTTCATGCCGAAATTCCACTACATTTTTAAATTTCGGATTGAGATTTTTGATTATTTGGTTTAATCTTTCAGAGTTAAAATGATAACTGGGAGGAAACTGAAATAATATCGCTCCAAGTTTTTCTTTTAACCCATTATCGCATACAGTATAAAAATCTTTAAGCAGGTTTTCGCAATCAATAAATTTTCGCGTATGCGTTATTTCTTTATGAGCTTTTATAGAAAAAATAAAATCCTGAGGTGTTTTTTTATACCAGTTTTCCAAAATTTTCAAAGTTGGAAATTTATAAAAACTGCCATTAAATTCATAAGTATCAAAATGTTCGCAATAATATTCGAACCATTTAGAAACTGGAAGGTTTTCAGGATAAAAAATACCTTTCCAAAATCGGTTATTAAAACTGGAACAGCCTATTAAAACTTCGTTTTTCATAGATATAAATTTTGACAGTTGGTACAAAAAAAACTTTTTCTTTTTTTTATTCCTGTGTATTTCTTTATAATTGGCAGATCGCATCTTACACAACTACTTTTTGTATAAGCTAGCCAATGTTTTTTTAATTCATAATTTTTCTTCCAATCGAGAAATTGAAAACTATAGATGACACTCTCATTGATTAGATTTTGAATATCCTCAGACGGAATTTTTGTTACTAAGGATTCGGGATGAATTTTACATCGGTATAAAACTTCATTTTTTATGATATTCCCTACTCCTGAAAATATATCCTGATCTAGCAAGGCATCACAAATCATCTGCTTTGGAATTTTTTCCAAACTTTGTCTCGCCATTATTTGATCCCAATTTTCATTCATCACATCTACTTTCCAATTGTAATAAAGATTGATATCCCCTTCTAAAATTTTAATAGAACAGGTATAAAAATTGACTTCTCCATTTGCAAAGACCAGACTTAATCTTGGCATTGTCTCTTTTCTTTCATTAATTCGGTAAGTACCATACATCAGCAAATGTATTTTTACGGTAAAATCATCAAAACAAATTAAAAAATGTTTTCCCCAGCTTTTAAATTTGCGTATTGTTTTACCTTGCAATCTTGCAATCTCAATACTGCTGTTTCCGGAAACATCAATAATTTTTTGTCCTGAAAATTCCTGAACTTCTTCTTTCAATATTACTATGGATGGACCTTCTGGCATACTATTATTTTTTAAACTAAAAAAGCACAGTATAAACTGCGCTTTTTAGTGTTTTAAAAAAAAAGTTAATCTGCTTCAGCAGCTTCAACATTTATTGCATCTACTGCTACAATTGTTAATTTTTTATCAGCTTCTTTTTCTTCTTCAAGTGTTTGTTCTAAGAGGTCAGCAGCTTCTGAAAGTCCTAAAGTCTCAGCAAACTGTCTAAGTGTTCCATAAGTAGCAATTTCATAATGTTCAATTTTTTGACTTGCTGCAATGATTCCTGCATCACGAACTACCCCCACTTCTGTTTCTTCAATAATTCCTTTTCCTTCTTCGATTAATCCTGACATTGCATCGCATTTTTTAGCTGTTGCTTTTTTGCCAATCAATTCAAATACTTTTTCCAGACGGGCAACATGTTCCTCTGTTTCGGTTAAATGAGAATTTAATGCCTCTATCAAATCAGCTGATGTTGCGTTTTTAGCCATTGTTGGAAGTGCTTTGGTTAAAGCTTTCTCTGCCCAATAAATGTCTTTAAGTCCGTCCTCAAATAATTCTGTTAAACCTGATGCAGCATCTGATTTTGGTTTTATAACTCCACTTTTTTTAGCAGCCTGTTTAGGTGCAGTTGTTTTTTTACTATCAGTAGTTTTCATGATATATATTTTTATGTGATTAATAATTCCAAATTTAGACTGTTTATCAGGGATTTACTTATACTATTAAACTTCAAAGTTTCAATATAATCACCTGTATATTATGAAAAGAGATTACCAAATTCTGTAAAGTTTTTTTTTGAATCATAGATAGCTTTGTAATGTAGAATTATTAAAAATAAACACAATGAAAACTCATATTATATATCATACAAATAAGTATAACGATTACGAAAATGCGCAGCTTTACTTTGAGCAAAAATTCCAGGGCGGATTTCTGGATCCTGATACTGCATTTTTAATAGAAAATGCAATTGATACACTTCTAAAAAAAGATAATATTTTCCGAAATGAAAATATTCCAAATGATGGAGAAACAATCAGTGAAGAAGAGTATGTAAAAAAACATCAGCAAGACGATGAATTTTACAAACCAGAAACTGAAGAGGAAGAAGAAGGAATACAAAACGATGAAAATCTTGATTATGATGAATTAGAGCAGCGAAACGATTAATCATAAAAGATTAGTAATTGTAAATCATTAATTTATAACCACTAAAAACTATTATTATGAAAACTATAGATCAAAAAAATAGCGTTAAAACAAATACAGACAACAAAAATCAAAATAGTACAGATCAAAATGTACTGATGAATGAAGAATTGTACAACATTGATGAATTTAAAGATGTTAACCAAAGCAAAAAGGAAATTGCAGAACAAGGATTTACGGTTCGAAATGGTCATGATCCAAATAAACCAAATCCTGATGAAATCACAAATGATGAAGATGATTTAGACGACCTCAATGATGATTTTCATACGGACAAAGATCTGGAAAACGACGACAATTTAGATGATTTAGATGAAGAAATTGACATTGATGGTGAGGAAAGAATCGTGAATGACGAATTTGACAATCCTTCAGATAACTTCAATAATACCTTTAACGAAACTGAAGAAGATTTAGAAATTATAGATGATGAAATAGAAGAAGAGGATAATATGGAATACAGAGAAGATGATATTCAGGAGGAAGACACTGAAAAAGACTACCCTGCAAACGATCCCAGAAGATTCTAAGCAATTTAAATCAGAGTACAAAAAAACAACCGTTAGGACTTTCTAATGGTTGTTTTTTTGTAGTATATTAACTACAAAATACAGAAAGGTTAGGATAAAAGGTAATTAATTAATCACCGATTTTTTCCAGGACAGGAATATCGTCCATCTTTTCTAGTCTTTCGGCTAAACCGGATCTTGCATCTGTCAGTTCCTCTTCAGCCTTAATTAATTCCTTGTACCATTTATCTTTTTCTGTTGTGTCTGCTTTTTCAATTTTACGCATTATTTCATAAATTTCGCCTTCGGCCTCCATCACTTTTAGTCTTTTGTAATAAGTCAAACTTTCTGTCATATGTGCAAGTGCAATCATGGCTGTTAAAAAAGGGTGATTATTGGTCACATTTACATCTTTAATTTTACCATGCTCCAGTTCAACTTTCAGGGCAAAAGCAAATTCTTCCATATTAAATGCCTCATATTTGCTTTTTGGATTTAAATACGCCTTAATTGCTTCAACATTGTTCATTGTCGAAAGATCAACGTCAGTCTGCTTTTCAATTAAATCTTTAAATATCACATTCCCAATAGCCCTAGCCTCATCAATGGTTGGATCATTCTCCGGATTTTCGAAATCCCGAACCGACCAGTCCCAATTATCAGGGTGAACGGGCTTAATATATTTTTCACAAAAATCTGTTACATCGTTTTTTAAGCTTACCAGTTCATCTTTCCTTTTTATATATACATCCTGATAAGCACCGTTTTTCGTTCCCATGATTTTGTTTTTTTTTAAAATTGGAAACGACACATTTACCGAAATATATGTGCCGTTTTTTTGTTTTATTTTCTGAAGTTCTATTCTAAATTTTTGTTCTGCCGCTAATTAATGACAATAGAAATAATACTATAAATATAAAGAATAAAACTTTTGCTATACCTGCTGCCCCAGCAGCTATTCCACCGAAACCGAATATTCCGGCCACTATGGCTAGAATAATAAAAATGACTGTCCATCGTAACATAATATTGATTTTTTAATTAATACTGATTTTGTTTGTCATATCAAATTTCTATATTTAACAGGGACTTAATTAACTCAAAACATTATTTTTTTATCTCAATCGAATCGGTAATCTTAATCTGGATTAAGTTGATTTTAGCTTATATACGCTATTTTTGTAAAGTAAAAATATTTCATCATGGAAAAATACGAATTTTTGATACTTGGTAAAAATCAGTCTATTCTGGAAATTTTGCTTCGACTTGTAAATGGCAATGAAAATTGGAATGCCATTGGTTTCAATGATGAAAAATTAGCTCAGAATTACTTTTTACTGAACAATATAGATTTTGTTTTATTGAGTTCCGGAATTGAAGATGCAATTGAAAAAGAATTTTCAGCATTTTGTTTAAAAGCACATCCTGATGTAGAAGTTATAGAACATTTTGGTGGCGGCAGCGGTTTACTTCAGTCTGAAATTTATGATCGCCTGCATAAAAAAGGAAAATTATAAAATGGAGAAGAAATATTCTGTTGCTATTTATCCTTCGACAGATGTAATTGATGCTGTCAAAAAGATGAAGGATTTTTTGAAAAGCAAGATTGATTGGTACAACAGCTGTAATTCTGTGGCACATATCACGATTTGTGAATTTACGATTGATGAATCTCAAATAGACAAATACAAACAAAAACTCTTTAAGGTTTGTGATGCTTTTGAATCTTTTCCCGTTTATTTAGATCATTTTGGTTCTTATGAAGCCGGTGCATTTTATATGGCTCCAAATGAAGATTCTAAGATAAAACTGAAACTAATACTTAAAAAAACTCAGGATGCCTTACAGCTTTCAAATCTTAAAAAAAGCAATGATCCCCATATGTCTATCGGCAGAAGATTAACCGTCGAAAACCTTAAAATAGCTTCACAGCTTTTTACCACAATTGATATGGATTTTTTATGTAAAGAAATCGTTTTACGTGAACTTGACCCAATTAAAAAGCAGTTTTTTGTACTTGATACTTTTTATTTTAACGGAAATGTACAACCGGAATTAGTTCAGGGAAGTTTGTTTTAATTGAAAAGCTTCACACAAAGTACGTCCTTTCAATATAAGATGAAATCACATTAGAAATTTCCCACAGAATGTTGCCAATCTTTATCGAGTTACGAGTATGATTTCGCCTTGAGTAGAAATGATAAAAATTAGAATAAAAATCCATGTAAATCGATTTAAATCTGCGTTACATAAATTTCGTATATTTGAATTTTACAATTCACTGCTATGAAATCATTAGACTCTTTTTATCAGGATATTACTGAAGGTTCATCTGTCGAACCAAATTCATTGTTACCAAACGGCATTAAAAAAGAAATAGGTCATTTTAATGTATTTGATATCAAAGAACTTTATGAAAGATTAAAAGAAAAACCCGGAATGCCCTACGACAGAAGATCTTATTATAAAATTAGTTTAATTCGAGGGAAAAACCGTGCAGAATATGCTGATAAAATAATCGAAATCGAAAAACAAGGACTTTTGTTTGCCACACCAAAAATCCCCTATAATTATGTTCCTCAGGACACAAATCAATCTGGGCAATTTTGCGTTTTTACAAGCGAATTTCTATCCAAAAACAAAAGCGGAATTGATTTAGACGAACTTCCTATTTTTGCTTCTGACGGTTATCCTGTTTTTCAGCTTTCAGATGATGAAGTAAATGAAGTCGAATTGATTTTCAATAAAATACAAAAAGAAATCAACTCGGATTACGTTTACAAATATGACTTAATTCGGAATTATGTGGCCGAGTTGATTCACTTCGGACAGAAATTACAACCTATAACCGCTTTGTATTCTAAGCATAATTCGGCAGCCAGGGTTTCTTCATTATTCGCTGAATTACTGGAAAGACAATTCCCAATTGAATCTCCACATCAGCGATTGGAACTTAGAACGGCAAAAGATTTCGCAGAAAGATTATCAGTTCATGTTAATCATCTCAATAAAGTTTTAAAAGAAAATACCGGAAAAACGACCACTGAATTAATCAGTAACCGATTAACGAACGAAGCCAAAATCCTTTTAAAACAAACGGATTGGAATATCTCTGAAATTGCTTTTTCTTTAGGTTTCGAAGAATTAGCACATTTTTCGAATTTCTTTAAAAAACAAACTTCTTTCACGCCTTTAGCTTTTCGAAGTTGATTTTAGATTTAGAATGTAGTTTTTCACATTAACACTGCTATTGACTTTTTGATTTCCTGATTTGAATTTCGCAAACTTCGGTTTGATATTTACAATTGCCCAACTCTGCTTTGCTCCTACCTTTGTCTTATCAATTTAAAAGATCAAAAAGATGAACGTAGCAAACAACAAAATTTTAATAACTGGCGGTGCAAGCGGAATTGGACTTGGACTTACCCAAAGATTTATTGAGGAAAACAATGCCGTAATTATTTGTGGACGCAGAGCAGCTGTTTTAGAAGATGTGAAAGCAAAATTTCCAACTGTAATTACAAAAGTATGTGATTTATCAGATGAAAAAGAGCGCATAGCACTTTACGAATGGATTGCTGAAAATCATCCGGATTTAAATGTTTTAATTAATAATGCAGGAATTCAAAAATGGGTTTCAGTTACTGATGCCGATTTCTACAAAAGTATGAAAGCAGAACTTGCAACGAATATTGAAGCTCCTTTACATTTAACTTCATTGTTTGTGAATTTAAAATCGCTTACAACAGTGATGAATGTAACTTCCGGATTGGCTTTTTCTCCTTTTGCAAAAGTCCCGGTTTACTCGGCTACAAAAGCATTTTTTCGTTCATTTACAATTTCACTTCGATACTTATTAAAATCAAAGAATATAGAAGTAATCGAAATTATCCCTCCGGCATTGAATACTGATCTGGGCGGAATTGGACTTCATAACTCACATCCAAGTGTGTCTGATTTTATTGTTTCAATTTTCAAACAATTAAAAGACGGTAAAAACGAATTGACATTCGGAACCAGCGAAACACGATTAAACGCAAGTGTTCCCGAATTAAAAGCATCATTTGAAGCATTACATTCTAATTAATTTAAAACAAAACATAAAATGGCAGTAAATACAAAAATCGCCTTAGTTACAGGCGGCAGCAGAGGTTTAGGAAAAAACATGGCAATCGCAATTGCTAAAAAAGGACTTGATGTAATTATTACTTACAACAGTAAAAAAGATGAAGCGGATTCCGTAGTAAAAGAAATTGAAGCATTAGGTCAAAAGGCGGCTTCATTTCAATTAAATGTGGCAGAATCTGCAACTTTTGATACTTTTTTTGAAAGTATCTCAGCAACTTTAAAAAGTACTTTTAAAACGGACAAATTTGACTTTCTGGTAAATAATGCCGGAATCGGAATTCATAATTCTTTTATAGGAACAACTGAAGCCGAATTTGATCAATTGACAAATATTCAGTTTAAAGGCCCATTTTTCCTGACTCAAAAAGGACTTAATTTTATGAATGATGGTGGCGGAATTGTAAATATTTCAACAGGTCTCGCTAGATTTTCTTTTCCCGGATATGCTGCTTATGCTGCTATGAAAGGTGCAATTGAAACCTTAACTAAATATCAGGCAAAAGAGTTGGGAGCAAGAAAGATTAAGGTAAATGTGGTAGCTCCCGGCGCTATAGAAACCGATTTTGGTGGCGGAGTGGTTCGTGATAATGAGCAAATGAATCAACAAATCGCATCAATAACTGCTTTGGGAAGAGTAGGTTTACCTGATGATATTGGCGGCGTTGTTGCTTTTTTATGCACAGAAGATGCGCGTTGGGTAAATGCGCAACGTATTGAAGTTTCTGGTGGAATGATGTTGTAATTTCTTTTAATTTGAATCAAAAAAGCCTGCAGGAAATAAATCCTGGCAGGCTTCTTTTTTGAAATAATTGAATTAGTAAGCACTTATTTCTTAACTCTTATAAATTTTCTTTATTCTTAAGTCGATCACTCAATTCCCTTCTGTAAGTAATGCCAATTGGCAGTTTCTCTTTTTTTATCAATACAAAATCTTTTTCGTTTTTTTCAATTTTATCCAAAGCCACGATATATGATTTATGAATACGCATAAAGTTTTTTTCAGGCAGGCATTTTTCCATTTCTGTTGTAGTAATAGAAGCCAGATAAATTCTTTTGGCAGTGTAGATTTTTACATAATTGCCAAAACTTTGTGCGAACAAAAGCTGGTCTAATTCGATATCAATAAAGTAACCGTCTACTTTTACGCTGATTGAATTTACGGTTGCTTCTTCTTTGGCTTTTGCATTTTCTGTCGAAAAAAAACGATCAACAGCTTTTAAAAACCTCGGAAAATAAATGGGTTTCAATAGATAATCAATTACGCCATAATCATAACTTTCTAAAGCAAACTCAGAATAAGCTGTCGTTAAAATAGTTTTAGGATGTGTTGGAATAATCTTTAGCAATTCCATACCTGAAATCTCAGGCATATTAATATCCAAAAACATTAAATCGACTTTATTTTCACGCAGATAATCCATGGCTTCAATACCGTTGTATGCCTGAAAAACAAGCTCTAATTGCGGATTTTGTTTAATATAATTTGCCAAAACATAATGCGCAGCCGGCTCATCATCAACAATAATGCATTTTTTGGTTTCCCTCATTATACAAACTTTTTCAGTTGCAATTTTAAATCAACGATGTACGTATTTTTATCGTCCTGAATATCTAATTTATAATCTTTTCCGTAAATTAAATTCAGTCGTTCAATCGTATTCTTAAGACCAATTTTAGTAGAAACAACATCGGTTTTTTTTGGAATAGAATTTACAACATGCAAATGCAGCAAACCGTTTTCTACCGTCACAATAATACGGACAAAACATTTTTCGATGGCGCACGTTCCATGTTTAAATGCATTTTCAATAAATGCAATCAATAACATTGGTGAAACTTTATAGGCGTTTTCGTTGTCAATTTTACAATCGTATGTTATGTCGCAGCGATACCCTACCCGCTCTTTTTCAAGCTGCACATAACTGTTTATAAATTCCAGTTCGTCTTCAAGCGATACACATTGTTTGTTATTGCTTTCCAGCTGATAGCGCATCAATTGCGATACTTTCATAATTAAATCCGGCGTTCTTTCCGGAAATTCCAAACTGATTCCGTAAAGTGTATTAAAGGTATTAAATAAAAAATGTGGATTCAATTGTCCCTTTAATGAATTCAGTTGCATTTGGTTGAACAACAAAGTTTCATCTGTTTGTTTTTTGTGAATTCTGTAGAATTTAAATACAATTATCGGGCTCAAAATACAAACCAAAGTTCCTAAAACACTCGCCAACTGATACATATAACTTCTTTGATGCGAATTTTGATAGAGATGGCAATTGCTAAACATATCCAGCATGGTAATCTCGTACAATAATACCGAGAAGATGAATACCCCAAAAAGTGTTAGAAATACATAAGTTAAAGGGCGACGGGTTTTGAACAATATAGGAAGAAGAAAAAATCGGTTGAATTGGGCGTGCATGTACAAAATAAAGTAGAAAAAAACACCCATTAAAATAGAAGTAAAAGAACTAAATAACATCCAGTCATTCTTCAATGTGTAAATTGTAAATGAGAAGAGAACAACGGCAATTTCCTGCCACCATTTGTTGTCCAATATGTTATCAAATTTTTTATTCATTTTTAAATTTTAAATAGTTTACAAAGTAAGGACAAATATTTAATTTCTTTTTCCAATAAATGACAAATTCAATTCGTCATTTACTATCGTAGTACATCATTTAAGAAGGGTTATATCAGTTCAAGTAAAATAATTTTGTTAGATAATTTCACACTTTGAGTTTTATGTTTTTCAAAAAAATTACTTTATTATTTTTCTTGATTTTTGCCTCAGTCGGTTATTCACAAACCTTGTCATTAAAGGAAGCTGTAAAAACAGGTCTTGAAAACTTTGGTTCGATAAGAGCAAAAAACAATTACACAAATGCTTCGCGCGAGACTCTCAAACAATCCAAACGCGATTATCTTCCCAATCTTAATTTAGCTGCACAGCAGGATTACGGAACCGTAAACGGTCAAAATGGACCTCTGTATGGTTTTGGAGGCTTGGGCGTTGCTTCATCAGGATTACCGCTTCCGGATCAAAACTGGAATTCGGCATTTGGGGCACTTTACTTAGTGAATATGAATTGGGATTTTTTCACTTTCGGAAAAGCAAAAGAAAAGATCAATCTGGCAAAAGTTGATGTTCAGGCGAAAGAAAATGACCTGAAACAGGAAATGTTTCAACAGCAAATTAAAATTTCTGCAGCTTACTTAAACTTATTAGCAAGCCAAAGATTATTGATTTCTCAGCAAAAAAACCTAAGCCGTGCCGAAGTTTTCAAAAAGACAGCCGTAGCCCGTGTTAAAAACGGATTATTGGCCGGAGTCGATTCTACTTTGGCCACAGCCGAAGTTTCAAAAGCTAAAATTGCCCTCAATCTTGCCCGCAATTTTGTTAAAGAACAAAACAATAAATTAGTTGATTTGATGAGTGTACCTCCTCAGGATTTTATTACGGATACGATTTTTGTAAACCAGATACCGAAAGCACTAATACTGGAAGAAAAAACAACAGATAGTCTTCATCCGTTACTTAAATTATATAAAACCAGAATTGATTACAGTAATCAGCAGACTAAATTATACAAGCGATTTTATTATCCTACGATGAGTGCTTTTGGTATTTTGCAGACCAGAGCTTCCGGATTTGATTCTTCTTACGCAACTGATCAAAATGCTTTTAACCGTAATTATTGGGATGGTGTCAATCCGGACCGCACCAATTATTTATTAGGCGTTGGAATTACGTGGAATTTAACCACGCCTTTCCGAATGAGTAAGCAGGTAAGTGCCCAAAAATTTGTTTCGCAAGGTCTGCAGGAAGAATACAATCAGGCTGAAAGGGAACTAAAATCGCAATTGAATTTTGCGGAGGATAAAATAAAAATCACACTTGAAAATTATGCCGAAGCACCCATTCAGGTCAATGCTGCACAAAGAGCGTATTTGCAAAAATCAACTTTATACAAAAACGGTCTAACGGATCTAACAGACATCACACAAACTTTATTCACACTAAATCGTGCCGAAATCGACCGTGATATTGTCAATAATAATGTGTGGCAATCTTTTTTACTAAAAGTAGCAGCCACAGGCAATTTCGACTTATTTATAAATGAATTTTAATTATAGAGCCTAATGAATTTAATACGTTTTGCACTTCGCAAACCCATCTCCATACTAGTTTTGGTTGCAGGTCTATTTTTCTTCGGAATTGGTGCCATCAAGGATATTAAGGTAGATATTCTTCCGAAAATGAATTTACCGGTAATTTATATTGCGCATCCTTTTGGTGGTTACACGCCAGACCAGATGGAGGCTTATTTTGCAAAAAATTATGTCAACATTTTACCTTTTGCTAATGGTGTAAAATCGGTAGAAACAAAGAATATTCAAGGGTTAATGATTATGAAATTAACCTATTATGAAAACACCAATATGGCACAGGCTGCTGCCGAACTGAGTGCTTTATCCAATAGAATTCAGGCAGTATTTCCTCCGGGAACCCAGCCTCCGTTTATTATTCGTTTTGATGCTTCTTCTTTGCCTATTGGTCAATTGGTTTTAAGCAGTAAAATACGTTCTAACAACGAACTGCAGGATTTGGCCAATGTTTATGTTCGTGCTTCTTTTACTTCTATTCCCGGTTTATTATCTCCGGCTCCCTTTGGCGGAAGCCCAAGAACTGTAGAGATTAACGTAGATCCGGACTTATTACGCTCGCATAATATGACACCAGATCAAATTGTAGAAGCGATTCGTTTAAATAACCAAACTGCTCCTTCGGGAAATGTTAGAATTGGCGATAAAAACTACATTACTCCAACCAATAATACGATTAGGGATCTTAAGGATTTTGAGCAGATTCCGTTGTTTAAAGGGGGTGTTCAGAATTTAAAATTAGGCGATGTGGCGACTGTAAAAGATGGTGCCGATATTACCAATGGATATGCTCTGGTAAACGGAAAACGTTCGGTTTATATTAGCATCGCAAAAGCGGGAGATGCTTCAACCTGGGATGTTGTGAACAAATTAAAATCGGAATTGCCTAAAATACAGAGTACACTTCCCGAAGATGTACAATTATCATACGAGTTTGATCAGTCGGTTTATGTAATTAACTCGGTTAAAAGTTTAATTACAGAAGGAATTATCGGAGCAGTTTTAACCGGATTAATGGTTTTATTATTCCTTGGAGACAGACGTGCTGCTTTAATTGTAATTTTAACGATTCCTATTTCAATTATTTCGGGTGTTTTATTCCTGAAATTATTTGGACAAACAATCAATTTAATGTCGTTGAGCGGACTGGCATTGGCAATTGGAATTTTGGTGGATGAAAGTACCGTTACGATCGAAAATATCCACCAGCATCTCGACATGGGAAAACCCAAGGCACTCGCCATTTGGGATGCCTGTCAGGAAATTGCATTACCAAAATTATTGATTCTGCTTTGTATTTTAGCGGTTTTTGCGCCGGCCTTTACAATGGTTGGAATTCCGGGAGCTTTGTTTTTACCTTTGGCTTTGGCGATTGGGTTCTCAATGATTATTTCTTTTTTACTGTCTCAGACTTTTGTTCCTGTAATGGCCAACTGGTTGATGAAAGGTCATGAAAAACAAGAACATGCAGCCAATATTACAGATGATGAAGCAGAATTCAACGCTTGCGGATTAACACCGGAATCTGAAAAGCAACTGATCACACAGAAAAAAGAGTATGTTGAAAGAACAGATACTGATGGAAACGGAAAAATTGGTGTTTTCGAGCGATTCAGAATCCGTTTTATGAGAACTTTAGATCGCATGTTTCCTTACAAAAGAGCCACCAGTTTAATTTACCTAATTGTAATTACTTGCCTTGCTGCTGTCATGATTACTTTTATCGGAAAAGATGTTTTCCCAAAAGTAAATTCAAGTCAGTTTCAATTGCGAATGCGTGCTGCAGATGGAACGCGTATTGAACGCACCGAAGAAAAAGCAAAATTGATTTTAAAAGAAATCAATAAAATGGTAGGTAAAGAACATGTTGGAATAACCTCGGTTTATGTAGGGCAGCATCCTTCATTATTCTCCATTAACCCGATTTATCTTTTTACTGCCGGTCCGCACGAAGCCGTTTTTCAGGTAAGTCTGAAAGAGTATCATGTCAATATGGAGGAGTTTAAAGATGATCTTAGAGCCCGAATCAAAAAAATTCTCCCAGATGTAAAACTGACTTTTGAACCTATCGAATTAACCGACAAAGTTTTAAGTCAGGGGTCTCCTACTCCAATCGAAATTCGAATTGCAGGAAAAGACAAAAAACGAAATGAAGCTTACGCCAATCAAATTGTGGCAAAACTTCAAAAAATAAATTATTTCAGAGATGTGCAAATCGGACAGCCGATACATTATCCTGCGATGAATATTGATATTGACAGAACCCGTGCTGCCGAATTGGGTGTGGATATGAATGATATTTCGCGTTCACTGATTGCTTCTACATCCTCATCAAGATACACAGAAAAAAATACCTGGATCGACGAAAGAACTGGATTATCAGTAGCGCTTCAGGTACAAGTGCCGCTAAACCAAATGAAAAGCAAAACCGATATTGGAGAAATTCCGGTATTAAAAAATTCGCTTCGCCCTGTATTGAGCGATGTTGCCAAAATTACACCCGGTTTTGTAAGTGGCGAAAATGACAATTTAGGGGCTATGCCATATATTACCGTTACGGCAAACATTTACCAAACCGATTTAGGTACGGCATCAAAAGATGTAGCTGCAACAATTAGTTCATTGGGAGAATTACCTAGAGGGTTATTCATCAATCCAATTGGTTTAAGTAAAGTATTGGAAGAAACATTAAGCAGTTTACAATTCGGTTTGTTGGTTGCCATCATTGTAATTTTCTTAATGTTAGCCGCTAATTTTCAATCGTTCAAGGTTTCATTAGTGATTTTAACCACAGTTCCGGCCGTTGTTTTAGGCGCTTTATTAATGCTAACTATTACAGGTTCTACGTTAAACTTACAATCGTATATGGGCATCATCATGTCTGTTGGGGTTTCGATTGCGAATGCCGTTTTACTGGTAACAAATGCCGAACAATTGCGCAAAATAAACGGAAACGCCTTAGAGTCGGCTCGTGAAGCTGCTGCATTGCGCTTGCGTCCTATTATCATGACCTCTGTCGCTATGATTGCAGGAATGCTGCCAATGGCAATCGGTCATGGCGAAGGTGGTGATCAGGTTTCTCCTTTGGGAAGAGCCGTAATTGGTGGCTTATTATTTTCGACATTTGCCGTATTATTAATCCTGCCCATGATTTTTGCCTGGGCGCAGGAAAAAACAACAACTCAATCTGTTTCTTTAGATCCTGAAGACGAAGAAAGCATCCATTATATCTCATCGTTAAATAAGTCGAAAGTTTGAAAGTCATAAAGCGGAAAGTACCTTTTGTAAAAAATACCACGATACACTTTTATCCTTTCTGCTTATTTAGTAAACAAGACATTACATCATATTTTATCATATAAAACCATAAAATGAAGACTAAAATACTACAATCGAGCGCGCTATTCTTCATAGCACTATTTTTCCTGAACAGCTGTAATTCTAAAAAAGAAGAGACCGTTGCTGAGTTAGAACCTAAAACGGAAACGTTTCTTTTAACCAAAGAAAAACTGAGTACCGAATTACGTTTACCAGCTGAATTAACAGGTTTTCAACAAGTTGATTTGTACGCCAAAGTAAGCAGTTTTGTAAAATTACTGAAAGTTGATATTGGTTCGAAAGTCAAAAAAGGACAGCTTTTAATGGTTTTAGAAGCTCCTGAGATCAGTTCGCAACTGGCGGCAGCCGAATCAAAACTAAAATCGATGGAAGCTATTTATGCGACTAGCAAAAGCACCTACAACCGTTTGTATGAAACCAGTAAAGTCGAAGGAACGATTTCTAAAAACGATCTGGAAATGGCAAGCGGAAAGAAAAACTCTGATTACGCACAATATCAGGCTGCAATTGCAGCACATAAAGAAGTTTCGATCATGAGAAGCTATCTTGAAATCCACGCTCCTTTTGACGGAGTTGTGGCAGCGAGAAACGTGAATTTAGGGGCGTTTGTTGGTCCTGCCGGAAAAGGCTCAGATTTGCCTTTATTGACGATTCAGCAGCAAAACAAATTGCGTTTGGCCGTTTCGGTTCCTGAATTGTACACCGGATATTTACACAATGGCGACGAAATGAGTTTTAATGTAAAATCATTGCCCGATACTTTCAAAGCTACGATTCAGCGAATGTCCGGCGCCTTAGATTTGAAACTGCGTTCTGAAAGAGTCGAAATGGACGTTCACAACACCAAAGGAAATTTATTACCCGGAATGGTAGCCGAAGTGCTATTGCCGCTTAACGCAAAAGACAGCACATTTGTAGTGCCAAAATCGGCTTTGGTGAGTTCTGCCGAAGGTTTGTTTGTGATCAAAGTCCTGAACCACAAAGCCACAAGAATAGATGTAAAAAAAGGAAGGGAAATCGAAGATAAAATCGAAATATTCGGTGATCTGAACCGCAAAGACAAACTGGTAAAAATTGCCAGCGAAGAAATTAAAGAAGGTGATGTTATAACCGAATAACCTTTACCCGTTTAGTTAATTATTGGTTTGTTCGAAAGTGCTGTAAGACTTAGGTTTTGCAGCATTTTTTTTAGGAGGTGGTTCCTGCTATACGCTTGTATCTTTTCCTGGCTAAAGTAGCCACAAAAAGGATACCGCTGCTATCAGGGCTAGGATATTTTATAAATTAACAGATGATTTTAAATGTAGTATTATCAACAAAAGCAATCTAGTAATTTATAAAAGTTTTTCGTATATTATCTGTCTCAACTTTAATAAATTATAGTCATTTCCTGTCTAATATAAACAAATTGTAAAAAAGAGCTCGCAAGTCGGTAAACAAACTCCACTAGTCCTCATTTGCCATGATATCTGTTGCTCGTTTGCAACGACCTAACTAAATTGACAGAAAAAAGGTAGCGTTTACAACCTTTAGATTTGCTCATTGAAAAACCCTTAATTTAACAACAACCAAAACTGGCAAAGTAAACCATGTTTGCAACGAAGATATTAGGCTTATCCCGCGATTAGGACTTTGTCAGTTTATATTGAACAAGCCCCTGCTCCCGCACGAATCCTCTCGTGTGGGCTTATGAAAAACAGAATCTCTCATACCTCAAACATTCTAAACACAACTACATCATCAATAAGACACCGCTCCCGCACGAATCCTTTCGTGTGGGCTTATGAAAACAGAATTTCTCATACCGAAAACATACTAAGCTGTACCATTAATAAGACCTTGTTGTCCTGATTAATCAATAGCATAAAGGCGATAAAAAACCTAAATTACTTATCCAGCCCCAATGGGAGGGAAAATCCTTTTATTTTTTTCCTTAAAAAATAAAAGATTGGAAAGGAAAGCGGGACTAAAAGCCATTATGAAAAGTAATTTTCTGCTCATGATTGAATTTAGGTTTCAAAAGCCACACGAAAGGATTCGTGCGGGAGCGTACAGGGTTATAAAAACTGAATTTCTTATACTTCAAAAATTCTAAACACAACTACATCATCAATAAGACCTTTTTGGCCGGAATAATCAATAGCACTACTGTACACATAGTCTTCAGGTTTATATACTAAGCCAGCTTCTACCGGATTATTATGAACATAGTCTATTTTTTGCTGGATTACTTTATTGCTCCACAATTCTATTGGTTTGTTATCATGACGCCAAAATTGATAATGTTTTACATTTGAGCTCTTTTCGGCTTCCTTTCTAAAAAAATCCAACAGAAATTCTTTTCTACTTTCCCTTGGATTTTCCTGTATATTTTTTACTACTGAATTACTGGTAAACCTTTTTAAGTCACCCACTAATAATTCAGGTTTTTGACCTTTTATACTTCGGAAAACCAAATGCACATGGTTACTCATAATGCACCAGGCATGAATTTCTAATCCTTTGTTTTTTTGACAATAAAGAATACTTTCAATAAATAAATCTTTGTATTCATTTCGGGTAAAAATATCTAACCATCCAACTACTGCGAAACTGATAAAATACAATCCTTCAGGATTATGAAATTTGTAATTTCTACTCATTATTAAAAAAAATAAGATTATTCTGTAAATATATAAAATTATTATTTTTAAAATGAAACGAGTTCTTTAGAAGTTAAGCAGAACATTAGTTTTCAAAACCCACACGAAAGGATTCGTGCGGGAGCGTAGGAAATTCCTTGTATATGTTGCATTACTAAAAATACGAAAAATCCTGTTTTTAAACAATACTTTTCTATATTTGTTTAAAACAAAAACGGAAGTTTTTTCACAGACTGACGTTAGCCGTCAGTTTGGCGGAACGCAGAAAAACCTTAGAAAAAATAAAATCTAAAGAAAAAATTATGGAAAAACGAAAAAAAGAATTTATTTAAAAAAGCATTTGCAATTTCATTCCTTTTTACAATTATCGGAGCAATGATGAAAATTTCTCATTGGGAATATTCTTCAATTTTTCTAATAATAGGAATATTATCAACTATATTATATGTTGTTGTTGGAGTTTACGAAGTAAACAATTCAAATAGAATAAGTAGCTCTGAAAAAGTATTATGGACAATTGGATTTATTATGTTTAGCTTTTTTGTTGGATTATTTTATTTGATTAGCGGTCGAAGAAAAGTTGCTTAATGAAAAACAAATTGAATAATTTTAGAGCAGAAAATAATATTTACCACAAAAAGTTAAAAAGAATTATGTTAACTGAAAATTGACTTTAAGATATTATAAAAAATAAAAACCCCCCGCTCCCGCACGAATCCCCGCTCCCGCACGAATCCTCTCGTGTGGGCTTATGAAAAACAGAATCTCTCATACCTCAAACATTCTAAACACAACTACATCATCAATAAGACCTTTCTGACCAGAATAATCAATAGCACTACTGTACACATAGTCTTCAGGTTTATATACTAAGCCAGCTTCTACCGGATTATTATGAACATAGTCTATTTTTTGCTGGATTACTTTATTGCTCCACAATTCTATTGGTTTGTTATCATGACGCCAAAATTGATAATGTTTTACATTTGAGCTCTTTTCGGCTTCCTTTCTAAAAAAATCCAACAGAAATTCTTTTCTACTTTCCCTTGGATTTTCCTGTATATTTTTTACTACTGAATTACTGGTAAACCTTTTTAAGTCACCCACTAATAATTCAGGTTTTTGACCTTTTATACTTCGGAAAACCAAATGCACATGGTTACTCATAATGCACCAGGCATGAATTTCTAATCCTTTGTTTTTTTGACAATAAAGAATACTTTCAATAAATAAATCTTTGTATTCATTTCGGGTAAAAACATCTAACCATCCAACTACTGCGAAACTGATAAAATACAATCCTTCAGGATTATGAAATTTGTAATTTCTACTCATTATTAAAAAAAATAAGATTATTCTGTAAATATATAAAATTATTATTTTTAAAATGAAACGAGTTCTTTAGAAGTTAAGCAGAACATTAGTTTTCAAAACCCACACGAAAGGATTCGTGCTGGAGCGTAGGAATTATGTTTTGGATGCACCGGGTAGGCCTTTTACTTTTTATTTTGAAAATACAAATAAAATATCTTGTCCAAAAGCAGCAATTCAAATAAATTTTGATGGTTCTGTATGTTTAGTACTAAGGGTTGTTGATTTAGATCATGTAGAAGAATATGAGTCAAAACTCAAAAGTAGCTTTCCAGAAGATAATTGTATTATAAGTTATTCTTATTTTATCCCTTTTTCAAGAGAAGATTTTATAAAGCTCTCTAAAAAAACCTAATCTTCCAACTGTTGATCGCAAACGCTGCTCGAACGTCTCTGACTTCGCGCCTCCAAAGTGATTAAATCCCAACCTAAGAAACTCTTCTTAATTTGCATGCTACAAAATCAATCAAAAACAAAAATATACTTATGATAAAAAAAATTAAAGTACTTCTTTATGTTGGCTTGCTTTTGCCGTTACTATACTCTATTTTAGATGTAATTTATAAAATCAACTTGCCTATTATAGAAGTATATTATATTGGTAAAACTACACGAATAATTTTTTCGGTTTTCTTTATCACATTCATGTTATTGAGCATTTATATGTTCAAAACACAAAAAAAACTCATCTATATATTTTTTATATTTTATTATTTATTGTTTTTGATTGTCATGAATTGTTATTGGACATCAATATAAATAGGGTAATAAATCAAAGTTAATACTGCTATCAAAACTCCAAATAAAGTTTGGTAAACATATGAAGTTTATTAACTCATAGTATCTCAAACTTGAAACCTCTGAACTTCAAACATAATCATTCAGAAAAATTATTACTTTTGAAGTAACGAAACCTTGAAAGTAAAAATGATTACCATAAAAACATTTGATCAGGCAACAGATTTAGAAAATCCGAGACGTGTTTTAAAATATGTTTTGGTATTTTGTACTTCGGGTTCAACGACTGTTTCTGTAGATGAAAATGAATTTGTATTGACGGAAAACTCTGTTTTAACAATTACTTCGGGACAAATTCATTATTTTAAAAACATTGAGAATGCTACAGGATTTGTTTTAGAATTTACTTACGCTTTCTTTTGTAAAGATGACAACGATATGGAGTTAATTTTCCATAACGGACTCTTTTGTCATTTTGCAATGAATGAAATGATTAGGGTTGATAATCCTGAAATCATCATTCGGGAATTAGAAGAAATTAAAACTGAATTAATCGAAACTCCTTATCAATATTTAATATCCGTTCACAGTCGAATTGAGTTAATTTTAATCGAAATTAACAGAACGAAAATTAATCGCGGCGACGAAATCTACAAACCAGATGCCGTATTTCTTCATTTTCTGGAAGCTGTTTTTAAAAACTTCGAAAAGAATCTTACTGTAACCGAAGTCGCCAGTTTAATTGGTACAACCGAAGCAAAATTGAACGAGCTTTCAAAACTTCACACCAATAAAACGGCTCAAAATGTCATTTTCGGATTGATAATTTCTGAGGCAAAACGTCTTTTTACTTATGAGAAATTATCGGTAAAAGAAGTAGCTTATGCTTTGGGTTTTAATGATCCTTTTTATTTTTCTAATTTTTTTAAGAAACACACCAATGTTTCTCCAAAATCTTTTAAAGAAAAAGTACTTGAATCTTAATTACATGCTTTTTCCTAGATTCTCTATTCTTTAGCAAGATAGCTTGCAACATCTTTGTATCTCTAATAATAATTATTAATAAAATAGTTTATGAAAAGATATCAGGATTGTGCGATTTTGCTTTTGCGAATCGCCTTGTCAGCAGGATTTTTATCTGCCGTTTGTAGTCGGTTACGTTTTTGGGGAAATTATTCTTCTGGCTGGGAAAGTTTTTTGGTTTATACTGAAAAAGTAAATTCTTTTGCTCCAAAAAATTTTATTCCTGCCATCGCTATAACAGCAACCGTTGCCGAAACACTTTTGGCTTTACTTCTATTAATTGGCTATCAAACAAGATTTGCGGCCGTTAGTGCAGCAATTTTAACTTTTGTATTTGCATTGGCAATGACCTATTCTTTAGGTTTAAAAGATCCTTTGGATTATTCTGTATTCACATTTTCAATGGCAGCTTTTTTGTTATCTACAGTAAATGAATATCGATGGAGTTTAGATGAAATTATTTCAACAAGTAAAAAATAACAACTAATTAAAAATGAAACAAAATGGAAAAACAAATCACAAAAACCAGCGAAATAGATTGGAAACCGCTTAAAGAAGAAGGCGTAAAAACAGATGGCATTTTTATAAAAGCTTTATGTTATGATAACGTGGCAAAAAGGCCAACGACATTTCTGTCTAAATTTGAACCCGGAGCTTCGTATCCAAATCACATTCATCCTGCGGGAGAAGAAATCTATGTTCTCGAAGGTGAAGTCCGCTCCGGAAAAGACGAATTAAAAAAAGGAGATTATTTGTATATGCCACCGGGAAGCACACATTCTGTATTTTCTAAAACCGGATGTATATTGTTGTTTTCAGTTCCTGAAGAAGTTGTGATTTTGAAGTGATATTGCCCCCGCTCCCGCACGAATCCTTTCGTGTGGGCTTATGAAAACAGAATTTCTCATACCGATAACATACTAAGCGTTTCGCAAGACCTTTACGTTTAGCCCCCGCTCCCGCACGAATCCTTTCGTGTGGGCTTATGAAAACAGAATTTCTCATACCGATAACATACTAAGCGTT